>CASGHA010000094.1 GCA_949319355.1 uncultured Methanospirillaceae archaeon
GTCTTTCTTCAGACAGGAACTTCAGGTTCCTGGAAATTGCAGAAGGCCCGGGAGCGCTGGTCCCACTCATCGCCTGGTGCCTGGTGGCACAGGACCGTCTTAGCTCCATGCATGCCCCTCATGGGACTGACCGGCATGGAACCCGGAAACCTGCATCAGCGGATCCTCCTGCCATAGGTAGAAAACCCCCCCTTGACCGTATTTTCCTGGCATCACCTGAACTGTGCACGGTTCTTTCCTGCCGTGCCTTCCTCGTGGTCCTTGACTCGCTGTATGGGGGCCGCCCGGCTTCCGGGTACGAGGCAGGAGCATGGGTTACCGGCACCATGAGGCTCTGCTCCCCCTTCGTCACCCGTTCCTGGTGGGACCGTCACAGGGTATCGTTTCCGAAAGAACCTCGTGAAACCCCTCCACCTTCGTTATCTGAACTGTTTGTCCCACCGGAAAACGAGGGTGGTTTCTCTTCGGTCCTTGTCACGTCTGGTACCCGGCCTTCACCGATCAGGGGACGGGACCGTGCTTTTCTGGAGGAAAACTCGGCCGTCTACCAGAAAGGGGCCGGGGTCTTTCAGTACTTTGCCGAGCTGGCCCTGGAAAAAACCGCTCCTGGTGGGCACCTCTACTCACTTTCACCTGCCGAGTGGCTTTATTCTGCACATGGCAGGGAGATCAGGGCCCAATTTGCCCGGTCCAACGTCCTGGGGCTGGAATCTTTTGAATCCGGGCACTCTCCCGGGGCCCAGGGAGACTCCGTGGGCATGGTCCTTGAAAAAGGGCCACCTGGTACGCATACCCTGTACTCCCGGTACCGGTACCGCAGGGATACCTGGGTGAGTGTGTACAGGAGTTTATCCGTTCATCCTGGTCTTGATGCCGCATACTGGAGTTTCGAGGACCGCAGTGTGTCCCGACTGAGAAAAAAGCTGGAAGAGGCAGGGACTCCCCTTTCCAGGTACTGCATGGGTGAGGTCCTTGCATATATCCCTCAGGAAAAGACTGGGACCAGCTCTTTCCCTGGAACATCCACTGGTGAAGAAATCCGTGCTTCCGGGAAAAAAGCGGCACATGCTCCAGGGTTGCGGGTCAATGAAGGGCGCGACAGTCCTGACCCGTTTATCACGGCAGATGTTCACATACCTCGCGGTCCTCACGGGACAGACATGCTGGTGACCGTCAGGATACCCGGGAGGGACCGTTATCTTGTCAGTTTTCTTGAATCATCGCTGGCTTCATTTTATGCATCGACCCATCCGCTCCTCAACCGGGACCTCGCCGTGGTCATGAACTCTCTCCCGGTCAGGGTCCCCGACCTGTTCGACCCGGCCGAGAGGACCCTGTATGATGCTGTCCTGGCATCCAAGAAACGGACTCCTCCAGGTGTTTTTATACCTGAAACGAGAGGAAGCGTGGTCCAGGACGAAGGGATCCGGCAGATCCCAGGCGGGACAGATGACATCTTTGCCAGGTTATACGGCCTGACCCCGGACGAGGCAGCCGTGATACGCAGGTATGCCAGCCTCACCCTGTCGGTCAGGGAGCCGTGTCCGGTTTTCAGGAAGAAAAGACGTCGCAGAAGGAAAAAATCAGGCAAGTGATAATTCTTTCCGATCCTTATTTCAGGGCCTGACGAGGGTACTGGGGTAGTGTCCAGGTCCTGAAACCTTCAAGACCTGGTATAACTCGTTTCCTGCAGCAACGGCAGCATGGATACATCAGGGGCACTCATGGAGTCTCCCTTATGTATAGCATTATATGATTTATCAACTGAATGAGGCATATCTGGTCTTTATTTCCAACACGGCCTGTATAGCCCATTTTATCGTGTAAAAATGGCATTGCTGCTCGATTTGGTACCGCCTGAGACCGGGGGGGCAGTAGGGCCGACGCTGGATTTCATAAGGTTATTGTATCCTACGTGGCAATTCTACATGGTAAGAGGAAGGTTATGGAGATCAACGGAGTTACGATCGACAATACCTATGCCGAGGCATTCCCGACCTGGGTATGCAGGGTAATTATCACGGCTGTCACCGAGGAGTGGGCATATAAGGCAGCCCTTGAGGCTACCGGGTTCGCTACGTCGGCGATCGGGTGCCCGTGCGAGGCTGGCATCGAGGGCATGCTCACCGGGGACGAGACCCCGGACGGAAGGCCGGGCTGTGCCGTTCTCTTCTGTGCGAGCAAAAAGAAGGTCAAGGAACAGGTCCTGGAGCGGGTCGCGGAGTGCGTCCTCACCGCCCCGACGACCGCGGTCTTTGACGGACTCCCCGATGCAGAGGAACGGATACCGGTCAAGCTGCACTTCTTCGGCGACGGCTATGAGTACCAGAAAGAGGTCGGCGGACGGAAGTGCTGGGTCATCCCGATCATGGAAGGAGAGTACATCGGCGAGGAGGACTTCGGGATTGTGAAGGGAGTCGCAGGAGGCAACTTCTTTGTAATGGGCGAAAACCAGATGGCAGCCCTCATGGGCGCACAGGCTGCGGTTGACGCGATTGGCGGGGTCTGCGGGGTCATCACAAGCTTCCCGGGCGGGATCGTGGCAAGCGGTTCAAAGGTGGGTTCGAACAAGTACAAGTTCATGCCTGCAAGCACCAATGAAAAATACTGCCCCACGCTCAGGGAGAAGGTGGCGGACTCCAAGATCCCGGCAGGGGTAACCGCTGCATACGAGATCGTCATCGACGGGATCGACGAGGAGTCGGTCGCCGATGCGATGGCCGAGGGTATCCGTGCAGCGGTCATGGTCCCTGGCGTAAAGTTCATCAGCGCCGGTAACTTCGGCGGAAACCTCGGGCCTTTCAAGATAGACTTACACAGCCTGTTTTCATAAGCCCGGACAGGAAATGCCTGCATGGCATTTCCTCAGGCATTTATTCCCCTAACCGGCGACGCTTCCCGCAAGAGCGGGGCTGCCCTGGAAAAGGTGTGCAGATGTGCAGCGCCTGTCACCATTCCGCGACATTTATATCTCTGGCGCCGATTATTCTGGTAACGAAAATTTCGGTGACAAAGCGTGATAACCAGGACTCCCGCAGAGGTAAAAGAGAGATTTGGACAGTTGTTCTCCAAAAAATTCCTAGTTATGGTCGATTCAGCTCTCGGCACGGCTGAGATCATCGAGCAGTGCCGCGCCCGGGGACCGGTTGAATGGGACGCGATGAACCGGAGACGTGCGGGCGGAGCAACGACCGCCTGTTCAGTAGAAGGCTCGACCCTTACCCTCAAAGCCCGTATCGGGACTTATCCTGTCCAGTTCGGACCTTCTGACGCCGAAATCGGTGGCCAGGCGCTCGAGGGCGTCGAGGTCAGGGGGGATGAGGTGATCACGGCCTGGAAGGGGATAGCCGGGGCCGGGGTCGGTGTTGCCGCATGCCTCGCGCAGGCACCGGGAGTCACAAGGGCTGAGTACCCCTCTGAGGAGGACCTTATCACAGGAGGGGCACGGACAAACCGGGTAAGGATAGTATCTCCTGTCTATGAAAAGGTCACCATCGGGGTCGATGACACCG
>CASGHA010000095.1 GCA_949319355.1 uncultured Methanospirillaceae archaeon
CCAAGAAGGCTGAAAATTTCCGCGGGAGTTATTCCTGCAGTTGACATTGCCGTGATGTAATTGATGGCGTGAGGAAGTGTCGCATCGATATTGCGTTTCCGGTCACCAGAAACCACAGCCGGGTAGATAAGATAAATGAAATAGGTCACGCCCCCGAAAATGAGGAGTGACAACACTGTCACGACGATTGTACCAAGGATCAGGGAGTACGGGTTCAGTGCTGCGATAAAATCAGGGACCGCCCCCCTGTACCTGATAAGGTCAGTTAAACGGAGGAAGAAGGTGACGAGCCCAATGCAGACCGCTGCCACGACCCCGACGAGGATTGAGGTAACTACTGCCGTGGCAAGATATGCCTCGAAGGGTATCTTCATCCGGGCGGAGAGAAGGTTATTGCGGAGGTCGATATACTTCCCCCGCTTTGCCTTCATCCTCTGCCCAAGCAGGTTGAAACAGAACCGTTCATAACTGTTCATTGAGCTCTGACCTGATCTTCTGGATCACCGACTCCGGGTCCCTGAAATAGGAGACAAGGATGTTCGATACATCACGATAATTCCTTATCTTCTTTATCCGCATCCATTCGAGGACTTCCTGCCGCCGGCGGAGCTCCTCCATCATCCGGGCATCGTCCCAACCCCTCTCCTCCATGATCTCTTCGAGGATGAACGATTTTCCGGAGTAGGTTATTTCATCGGTGACGGGCCTCCACTTGAACACTTCGTTTGTAATAAGCTCATTCGTCCTTGGATCGATGTCCAGGATCTCGATAATCTGCTTGTTCCGCCGTATCCTCTGGCCGCCAACCCGGGTCTGGGCCTGGACGCAGACAAGGTCAAGAGCGGATAGCATGTTTCTCGGGACGTCAAGAGGAGGATTTTCCACACGGTGGACAACACTTGCAACCGAATCGGCGTGCATCGTGGAATAGGTAACGTGACCGGTGCTCATCGCCTGGAAGAGGGTCTGGGCTTCCCGGCCTCTTACTTCACCCACAAGGAGGTATTCAGGACGCTGCCGGAGTGCTGCCCTCAGCAACTCGTACATGTCAATCCCGCCGCGGCCTTCCGTATCAAAAGAGTCTCGCGTGACGCTCGGGATCCAGTTCGGGTGGGGGAGTTTCAGTTCCCTGGTATCTTCAAGCGTAATGACCTTTGCAAGAGGCGGGATGAACAGCGATATGGCATTTAAGGAGGTCGTCTTCCCTGAGGCAGTCCCTCCGGCAAATATGCAGGACTTCTGGCTTTCCACTGCAATCCAGAGAAATGCCACCGCAAGGGGGGAGAAGGTCCCCCATTCGATAAGATCGGTCGGGGTGATGGGTTCGTCACGGAACTTCCTGATCGTAAAGGTCGAACCGTGGGCGGTGACCTCCTTTCCAAGGGTCATCTGGATACGCGAACCATCGCTCATCGTTGCATCAAGAAGCGGTTCAGATATCGATATGTGTTTTCCCGCACGTTGGGCGAGCCGGGTTACAAAGGAATCGAGTTCTTCGGCGCTTGTATAACGGATGTTGGTCTTGATCGATTCATACCGGGAATGGTATACAAAGAGGATGCTGTTCACACCGTCACATGAGATATCTTCAATGTAACGGTCATGCATGATGGGGTCGATAAGACCGTCTCCAAGGAACTCCCTTCTGATGTGGTAGTAGATCTTCTCCCTCTGGACCACGGTGAGGGAAATACCGTAATCAGCCACGATTTCATCCATGAAATCCCGGAGTGTCTTCTCTGCCTCCTCGCGGGACAGTTCGCGCGTATTGATATCCACTCTTTCATAGATCCCTTCCTTAATTTCTGAAAAAAGGCTATTTTCAGCCGTATTCAGCTCGGGTTCCAGGATGGCATACTGATACTCGTGAGCAGAATGGTCGTAAAAAATTCTGATATAGGCATAGGGCTCATTAACTGCGTAGAGTTCAATCTCTTCTATACCCTGGGCGGTCCTGATAGTAAGGTCGACGAGCGGACCATCCGTTGCCGGGTCGTAAACCCGTTGTTCGTGCCCGATGATCTTCGAGAGGGAGAGCGATGAGAATAAACCGGGTTTTTTACCACTTTCACCTCCCTCACGGGTTATTTCCTCAAGTCCGGCCGCCGGGATTCCTGTCTGCCAGACGGATGCAGCCTCCTTTGAAAGCGTGTCAGGACGACTGACGCTATATGGAGCCGTCCTGGCCATGATCTTGACCTCATCGACCTGGAATGTTGCGACCCTTGGCAGGACGAGGCCGGACAGGTCCTTTATGTCATCTACTGATACTACCTTACTGGTGAGGCCGGCATTCCGTTCACCCGTTACAACATCTCCTTTTTTAGGGGCCGCTGCCTTCCTGACGACAGCCGGCTTTTTTTTGATCGCAGACGGGGGGGAAACGGTATCTGCAATACCGTTCCGGCTGCCATTTATTGCCTTTTTCGAAATCTCACCTGAAATTCCGGCAACCAGAGCGTCAAGGTCACTCATATCGTCGGCAGGCTTTTCCGCCTTCTGCTGGTCCTTCCGTTTTAAGGTCGATGGACCTTCCATACACCATACTCCTCGGATCCCTGAACGTTCACGCCCTGGGTGCAGCACTTCCCATTATAAGGAAAACGGAGGCTTTTCTCCGTGGTTACCCGACGCGCCGGCACCCGCACCAGGTCAGTTGAACAACTTCCGCAACTGGAATAGTCCCCTCATTGATATATAATAGTACGCATGGTGCAGGATGAATGCTGGAGGGGATGGGAAAAGGGACGGCCCTTTAGGACGCTTTTTCCTGAAGACTACGCAAAGAAAGGCGGATCAGTCCAAGGTTCGCATTATGGGAGGTCAACACACAGAGGAACAGGTCACGATAAGGAGCTATTATGAATTTGCCTTCTTTGCTCTCCAGTATAATCTGCTCTACTCCTCCGATCCGTACCTGGGACGCAATCCGTTCTGCTGATGTCAGGAAGTCCTGTGCCATGGCTGCCACGAGTTCAAAATCTGCGGATCCCCTCATGAGCACGGAAAAACCTTCAAAAAAAGCGGATACAGCGATTACTCCGGGTTGTCCGATTATCGGGGCAAGAACCTCCTCATGAAGATGTGAGAAGTCCTGCGGTGACTCGGGAACAGGGCCTTCCGGAATGATTTCCAACGGTTCGTTGTGAACAGCGGGAGTTGCCGGCAACTCGTCTTTCGAATTCACAGCGAATCAGAGTGCCGCAATAATACGGTCTTTGTTCTTTTTCAGCTCATACCTGATCCGGCCGACATTCGCCACATCATCTGCCACTATCGCTATTAATTCGTCAGATGAGAGCGGTGAAAGGAGAATCGGTCCTTTTTCAAGTTCTACGAGGGTTTGTTTCAGGGCACCCTTACCGAGCTGTGAGCCCATGGATTCGGCTGTCCCCATACCCGTGGAGGCCATGGCGCCGAGCGCATCGATATCAATTTTTCCTGATATGGCGCTCTCAATGACAAATCCATCCCTCCCAACGACAACAGCTGCTGAAACCCCTTCAAGTTTTAAAAATTCCCCTAGTAACTGTTTTAACATATATTTTCAATCCCCACATTGACTATGCTCTCCTTTGCCCATGGCATAAATCTTTCCGTTTCTGGCAGGGCATACGAGTCCGAGATCAGAGCGATATCACCCACCGTCACCTTCGTCACCTTCGATCTCCCGGAGGATCGTACGGATCTGGCCCAAGGGCAGGGAGGACGTTGCAATAAGCAGGAGGTGCCCTGTACCATACCTGCGGACGATGATATAGTGCCGGGCGGTCTGGATCGTCAGGGACAGGAAGTCCCCCATCTGTATGACAGATCCGAACCAGTGGATTAACTGCAGGGCATCCCTGGTCCGTGAGACTATTTTATCTATATTG
>CASGHA010000096.1 GCA_949319355.1 uncultured Methanospirillaceae archaeon
TCGGATCCAACCCACGTATGGGTGTTCGTTCTCTTTCAAGGAGACACGATCCAAATCCGATCTCCATGATAGGCAGTTGCGGACTGGTAAAGAGAGATATGGATAAGAAAAAACAGGATTGAAGGATTATTTCCTTTCCGATTTCTTCTCTGGGAATACCTCGGAAAGCTCGGACAGGTTGGTGACCCTGAACAACGAGGGGACGTTGAGACCGATAGAGTAGGTGGGGAAAAGACCGAACATCTGTCTCCGGTTTATTGCATACAGGGCGGTTTCCCTGAGCAGCACCAGGTGATCATTCATGCGGGTGGTCGGAGGCACTGCATTTTCCGGCCCGTGTCCTTCCACTTCTGTCGGAATAGATGATACCAGGTCCTGTTCGGCATCCTTAAGCCTTTTCAGGAGGTCGTCGCACATGTCCCGACCGACCTTGAGGCTGAGGACGTTCTGCAGGAACTGCATGAAAATAACCTGACATACAAGGATAAGTGCGATCCAGAAGTTCGTCCTGACCTTGACAAACTGCGAGACATCGACGAAGTTGTTCATCGTGTACCCGGGAAGGAGGATGGCGACGATGAGGAGCAGTACAACGATTGTCCCGACAATAGCAAAAATAACTCCGAGCAGCACGAAAAAAATGATACTGCTCTTCTTTTTCCCCCGCTGCTCCCTGACATACTGGGTGAAGTTGAAGAGGTGGTTCCTGAAGAAGAAGATCTCAATGTAGAACAGGATGATGCCGAGACACTGGATGAGGACGAGTCGGGAGGTGTCCGCGCTGATTATCCCTGAAAATTCGAGGACGAGCGAGTAGACAATGGATATCCCGTATATACAGAGCATACCGATGGTGAGCGGGATGAGGCTCAGGATAAAAAAACGCATGAACAGCCGGAATCCGACCCGCTTATTTTTTATGATATGGATATTCTTTGCCCATGTGACCATGGACTTCGTACCTCCCTCCGGCTTGATCTCCTGGCTTCCCTTGGTAAAATACCGAAGGGGAAAAAGGATCAGCGGCAGCAGGGGGTAGAAGATGTAGAAATAGAGGCTTGCCGATATCCATATCAGGAAGTAGTTGAATGTCACGGTTGTCAGGCCCCAGACATTCAGGCCAAGGGCGATGAGGAGTGCAGCGATGGCGGGCCATCCCAGTCGTTCGTTCAGTATGGCCTTTTTCGTCCTCGAAAGACGGTCTATCTCATCCCTTACCTGATTCAGTACGGAACCTGGAGAGGGGGTGTTCGTTGACGTTGTAGTCTCACTCAAAAGGTATCTCCCTCCATCACCTGATTTGGGTAGTAGTGATTGAAGTGATGTCTGTGTATTTAAACACTCACGTTTGCTCCAGATGGGCGTTATCTCCCCGGATTACCTGTAAGCAGGAGGACCTTTTAAAAAGAGAAGATGACCTGGGGTGAAGTATGGAACCCTCCTCATGCACCAGCTTGTAAACGGCATCCCTTTGCTATCTACTGGTTTTCAAGGTCTACACCAGTCCGCTGCCGATACGGGTGACTTCCCTGACCAGGAGGTCGAAGTCCTCGTACCTGCTCCGGTGGTTCGTTATGGCGACGTGGAGGTATTTCGTGCCCCGGATGGTCACGGTGGAGGGTACGGCTGTGCCCTGTTCCTGGAGTTCCACCTCGATCCGCTTGTTCAGTTCGTCCAGCTTCCCATCAGAAACACCAGTCCTGACATACCGGAAGTTGACGATGTTCAGCGAAACCGGGAGCGCCAGCTCGAGGTCAGGGGATTCTTCGACGAGATTTCCCAGGTAACGCGCCTGGTCGATGTTCTGCGTGATCAGCCGCCGGTATTTATCCAGTCCCTGCTCCCTGAAGGTCATCCAGGCCTTGAGTGCTGAAAAGCCCCTTGAGAGCTCAAAGCCGTAATCGGAGAGCCAGGGCACGTCGACTCCGGTCAGCCCCCGATCCCCCTCGCCATGGGCGAGGTATGTCGGCGTCAGCGAGAAGGCGTTTCTGTGGTCCTCCGGGTTCCTGATGAGGATGCAGCCGATCGGGTATGACAGGTACATCCACTTGTGGAGGTCGAAGGCAAGCGAATCGGCACGTTCCATCCCCGATACCAGGTGACCGTATTCAGGGGCGATGGCAGCCCATGCCCCGAAGGCCCCGTCGACATGGAACCAGCACTTCTCAGCCGCACAGATATCGGCGATCGTATTAAGGTCGTCGATGGCCGCGGTATTCGTCGTGCCGGCAGCCCCGACGATGCAGATGGGTTTCAGCCCGGCCCTGCGGTCGTCCCTGACCATCGTTTCGAGGGCATCGGTGTCCATTTCCAGGGAGTCGTTCACCGGGACCCGGCGGAGCGCCCCGCTCCCTAGCCCGAGGAGCTCGACGGCCTTCTGAACCGATGAATGGGCCTCGTCCGAGCAGTAAATGGTCATCCGCTGGGATGCCCCCTGCATCCCGCTCTCCCGGATGTCATACCCTGCCATTGCATTCCTTGCTACCGCCAGGCCGATCAGGTTCGAGGATGAACAACCGCTCGTGATGAGGCCGCTTGAACCGGAAGGATACCCAAGAAGGGCCTTACACCAGTCAAGGACCTGCATCTCGACGTAATTATTGGCCATATAGGAAAAGGAGCCGCTGACCGCGTCGGTCGAGGATGCCAGCATCTCGGCGAACATCCCCATCACCGTCCCTGACCCGGCGACCCAGCCCCAGAACCTGGGATGCTGGTTGCCGAGCTGGTAGGGCCTGACCTTCCCGATATATTCCTCGTAAACATCTTCAGGAGGTTCCGGCCCTTCCGGGGGCGGCCCCTGGAAACTGCTCTTCACCTCAGGCGGGGCGTGTCTCCAGACAGGTCCGTCCCGCAGCGTCCTGAGATGGTCCATGACATCATCGACCATCCGGTGGCCCAGGGCCCGCATGGCCTCCCAGTCGTCAGGGTCGAGGTCCTCCTCGGGGTGTGTCCTGTTCAGGTTTTTCATGGTATAATCCTCATGGAACGGCCATCTTCTTCCCCGGATTCCAGGGAGGAAGGGGTGCGGTTCCGTGGGAGGGCATACTAGAAGAAAATTATGAAACGGTTCCTGGCTGGGCTGTTAACCTGGGAAAAGGCGCCCCATTCTCTGACTATTTCTGGATTGAGGAAGAAAGAGTCCGGTGCTTCCTGTAGCAAGAAACGGGAGGGCGGTGATTATCTGTTCACCTGTTTTTTCAGCAGGGTTATTTTCCGTAATCGATGATCTTTCCATCCCGGAGCTTGATGATGCGGTGGAAATACTCTTTGTGCCATTCCTCGTGTGAGACCATGACGATCGTCTGGTTCATCTCGTCGTTGATCTCCCTGAATAACCCAAGCACCATGCGTGAGTTTTCCGTGTCGAGGTTTGCACACGGCTCATCAGCGAACAGGATATCGGGCTTGTTGACGATCGCCCGGGCAATGGCCACCCGCTGCTGCTGGCCGCCTGAAAGTTCCTTCTGGAGGTGGCAGCAGCGGTCGGCTATTCCTATCCGCTCGAGGATCTCTGTGGTTGAACGGGCGATCTCCTCCTCGTTCCTGTCCAGCCTGAGCATTGCCGGCAGGCTCACGTTTTCGCTGACCGTCAGCTCCGGGACAAGGGCATAGTCCTGGAAGACGTATCCCAGCTTGTACAGCCGGAACATCGTCTTTTCATAGTCCGTAAGCTTGTTTACGGCTACGCCGTCGAGCCAGATCTGGCCATCTGTCGGTTGGTCGAGGAGCCCGAGCATGTGGAGGAGGGTGGACTTTCCGCTCCCGCTTGGCCCCATGATGCCGACAAACTCCCCTTTGTCTATGGTAAGGTCGATGCCGTCCAGTGCTTTTACCTGGACATCACCCATCTGGTAGACCTTACGAAGGTCAGTTGTCCTGATCATGGCATCATGCCCTCATCGCGGTCTGGATATCCTCACGCGACACCTGGTATGCAGGTACGTAACCTGCGACGATTGCAGCCGCAAAGAGGATGAGTGAGTTCATGAGGAGGTCCATCGGCGTCAGGTACAGGGTCGCGGACCACTCCGGTGTCACAATCGGGTTATAGGTCATGTAGACGGCAAGGATGGAGGTTATGGCAGCCCCGAGCAGGATCCCGAACACCGCGAGGATGATGACCTGGAAGCCGTAGTTGTGCATGATGACCTCCTTATCGACACCGATCGCTTTCATGATCCCGATCTGCTTGCGGCTGTTGATGGTCTTGATCGTGATCACGATGAAAAGCACGATGGTCGTGATGATGATGCTTACGATCAGGGAGACCATGTTTATGATGGCGAAACTCTGGAGAACCCGTCCCATACCCTTCGAGAGGAGGTCTGCGGTCGTCTGCACTCTTGGAGAAACCCCGTAGCTCTGGAGCATGTCCTTTACGAACTTCTCGGAGTAGCCGGGCTTGACCTTCACGGTGATATAGTCTGCCTTGTCGAGCGTTTTTCCCTCGACCTGCTCCATGTCCGTCCAGGTCACATAGCCCGTGCTGTCCGCGGAGTTCCACCCCGTCTCGTAGATGCCCTTGACCCGGTAGTCTCTCGTAAAACCGTTGCCGTACTCGATTGTAACCGAGTCTCCGACCCTTACGCCGCCAAGGGAGGCCTGGAACTCATCCTCCTCCCTGACGGATGAGTCTCCGGCGACTGTCTTTCCGATGATGATCTCACCGGTATCTCCTTCTCCAAGGTAGCTCCCCGCGATTATCTTCGAGTACAGCGGGGAGATGTATTTCTCGTCCGTGGGCCGGATCGCCCGTATTGAGGCACCGAGGATCCGCTGGCGGTACTTAAGCGTCGCTCCCTTTGAGAAGTGAGGAGTCGCTCTTTCGACGCCGGGCATGCCGTTGATAAGGTCGAGTGTCGCGTCGAGGTCGGTGACGTACTGGTTGCCTGACTGCGGGCTGACCAGGACGTTTCCGATCTCATAATCGACGATCTGTTTGGTGATGCCCTGACCGATGCCGCTGAAGAGGGCGGGGAGGAATATCATGTTGGTGAAGCACATCCCGATGATGAGGATGGTCAGGAGTGCGCTTGACCTGCTCCCCCGCTTCAGCGACCGCCACGCAAGGAACAGGGAGACCTTCAGCTCTTTTTTACCCATGGGAGGGCTCCGTTCCCGTTCTTGCGGGGCAGGTACCAGTACCGGTAGGCGAGGAACCCGCCGATGAGGAGGAGGATGACGAGGAGGATGATGGTGCCGGTGTAGTCTTCAGGTACAACCCTGAGGGACATGGATTTGGATATAGTATGGGTACCGAGGTCGTCGGTGTAGGTGATGGACGTCGTGTAGTCATACGTCCCACCGGCCGCTCCGTCAAGCGTGAATATGGCCGGGGCATCGTTTCCGGGCTTGATCTTTCCGATGAACGACTGTTTCGTGCCGGTCATGGGGAGGTCCACCGTCGCCGAGACCTGTTTTGCCTCGCCGGTACCGGTATTCTCAATCCGTATGGTGATGTCAAAGGGCTGGTTTGCCGTTACCCGGCGGGGGCTTGTATCGACCGAGACGAAACCAAGTTCGGCCTTGCCCTTCATGATGACGTCGATCGAGGAACTTTCAGTATATGGCGTCCCGTCAAGCCAGACGTACTGCAGGGTGACCGGGATCCGGATAAGGCCGGGCTCGGTCTTCTTGTCCGAGAGGAGCACGAGGTCGACGCTCTTCTGGTCGGTCCCCTTCACTTCGCCGATATGGTATAATGCCGTGCTCTTCGGGGCGATCATGCTGCTGACGTTGTCGATCCTGAGGGTGACCTCGTCGGCGAGGGTCTCCCCGCTGTTCCTGACGGTCAGGGTTACCGGGATCTCATCACCCGGGTTCACGGTGTCAGGGAACCTGCTCTCGAGGATCATGATCGCCTGTTTCTGGACCCCCACAGAGGTGTTAACATTCACCGGAATCGGGTAACGGGTGCTCCGTCCCCCGCTCGTAGCTATCCAGACCTCAGGGTAGTACATCCCGCTCTTCGAAGGTGCCTGGATGGTAAAGGTGAAGGGAAGGGACTGCCCCGGTCCGATCTCGCCGACGCGTTCGAAGTCCTTCGAAATGAGCTTGACGCCGTTCCCGAAAAGCTGCACTTTCTCGATGTTTACGTTGATGTCGGTGACCTTGGTCGTGGTGAACTCGTTCGTGTAGAAACCCGAGTTCTCCTTTATCGTGGCGCTGTTTGCGGTGTTCTTTACGATGATACTGATGGTGCCGGCCGAGTCGGGCATCATGATCGACGGGTTCACCCGGTATTCGGTGACCATTACCGTAGGTGAATCGGCCGCCGTAGCGGGAACCACCAGCATGGCGACGGCTATGAGGATAACCGCCATAAGTAAAATATTCTTCATCGGTCTGATCTTCCCCTTGGGTGAATGATGTCTGGTCCTCCTTCTTTAAAGGATTTCACCCTGTTCCCCGGGTGAAGGATGGCCGGACCAGTCATCCTGCAGACCACACCCCCCCCGGCAGAAAAGGGGGATTTTTCTCCCTCTTATTGACGGGCATGGTCCCTTCATTGGTTTTTCTTTTCCCGCCATGATAAATAAGTGTAGCCGTGTGGTTTTTGGGATCAGACTGGGCGGGTATCGCTGGAAAACCTGTACCCGTCTTTTGGTACCTGGATCTCAAACCGCGCCCCCTTCCCGGGTTCCCCGGTCTCCCTGATGCTCATCCCCGTGATGGACAGGACCTCCCGTACCAGGAACAGGCCGAGACCGGTGTTCTTCCCGTATCCCCGGTCAAAGATCATATTTTTCTCCTCGGCGGGAATCCCGGCACCGTTGTCCTCGATGACAAGGACCAGGCCTTCGGATGTTTCCCGGTAGGAGAAGGTCACGTCCGTCGCATGCCCTCCATACTGCAGAATGTTCTGCATCATGTGGAACAGGACCCTCTCCAGCAGGGGATCGGCATACACCTCCAGCCCTTCTGCATGAAAATGCCGGGTGATCCGGGAAAAGTCCATGTGGGATATGGCGAAGAGGAATACCTGCCCGACGTTCTGCCACTTCGGGGGTTTTACTCCCATCTCCTGGTAGTTTTTCGCGAAGTTGAGGGTATCGGAGATCTTCTGGATTGCAGACATCTGTTTTTCAAGGTACTCCTGTGGCTTATCCCCGGTGACAAGTGTTTTAAGGAGCTCCTGGTAGGCCGTTATCGTGAAGGCGGCGGTCTGGATGTCCTGGAAAGTAACCTGGTTAAGCAGGCTTATCTTGTTCCTAGCGAATTGCAACGCTTTCTCCATCCGCCTGCCCTCGGTGATGTCCTCTGAGATCCCCATAAGGTACCCGGGCTTTCCGCTTTCGTCGGATATACAGATCTTTTTCGTGTGGAGAATACGTGTGCCTTTTACCCGGGTCTGGATTTTCTCTTCGGGGATATCAATGACCAGCTGGTTTTCGAGGACATCACGGTCTTTCCTGGTGAAAAAGTCAGCTTCGTCCTTTGGAAAAAAGTCGTAATCACTTTTTCCATAGAGTTCTTCCCGTGAATATCCGAGGAGTTCCTCGCCGGCCCGGTTGAGCCGTACGAATTTGAGGTCACGGGAATCCTTGATGAAGATCATGTCCGGGATGTTTTCCACCACGCTGTTAAGGAACCGTTCGCTCCGCTGGAGAGCGTCCTCGGCTCTTTTCTGCTCGGTAATGTCCTCAAGGGTCTCTATCACCCCGATGATGGATCCCTTTGCGTCCCTGATCGGAACAGCCGTGAAATGAAGCCATTTTCCTGAAATACCCATATTCGGGAAGAAATCGGTAACGTCATACCCCTCCTTCACGAGATGCGAGGTACTCCATTTGCCGGGGTACCAGGAGGATAACAGGTCTGGTGTGTCGTCCAGGACAATATCAGCAAGGACTGGTCTTTTTTCGGCGTAAAAAGCCTTCCACTGGTCATCCGTCCCAAGGATGTCCTCCTCCCGGACCCCGCTGTAGGTCTCAATTGTCCTGTTCCAGGAGATGACCCGGTGGTCCTGATCGATTACAAACTGCATGACGGGCGAAGCGTCCAGGATCGATTTCAGTCGTGCTTCGCTCTTCTGCAATGCCTCCTGCTGCTGCTGGAGCTCCGGGTAATAGCTCTTTCTAATGGACAGTTCTCCAAGACCAATGATCTTGTCTCTCTGGGTCCCGAAGTCAGGCCGGTCATCAGAGCGCATACTGATACATCCGTTCCAGGTCCCCGGTGGTGACCTTCCGTGGGTTAGTGGCAAGGCAGGGGTCACGTATCGCCTTTTTGGCAAGGTCAGGGATGTCATCCCTGGTGACCCCCATGTCCGACAGGGTCAGAGTGTCCCCGAGTGATTCGCGGATTGACCTTATGGCGGAGAGGACCGCCTTCTTTTCCTCACCCGGGGAGGAAACGGCGCCAACGGTCCCAAGGAGCCTCCCAACCTCCCTGAAGCGTTCCGGGCTTGCCTCGTAGTTGAAGTCGACGACCGATTCCAGGAGGATAGCGTTGCAGGCCCCGTGGGGGAGGTCCGAGAGGCCCCCGAGGGCATGTGCCATGGCATGGACCGCTCCGAGACTGGCGTTGGAGAAGGCAAGGCCTCCCAGCAGACTGCCGATCATGGTCTGGTTGCGGTATTCAACATTACCCGGGTTTTCCCTGGCCAGGCGGAGGTATCCGGTCAGTTGTGTGATAGCGTCACAGGCCAGGGTATCGGTGACAGGTGAACTGGCATTGGAAACATACGCCTCGACGCAGTGGGTCAGGGCGTCCATGCCGGTCTGGGCGGTAAGCTCCGACGGCATCGAAGTCAGGGGAACAGGGTCGACAAGAGCGATATCGGGAACAATTTTCTTGCTGATGATTGCTATTTTCACCTTTCGTTTCGTGTCGTTGATGATGGCGAACTGCGAAACTTCCGCACCCGTGCCGGCGGTTGTTGGTACGCAGATCAATGGCGGCGGCGGGATCGGGATGGTGTCCACGCCCTCAAATGAAAGGATATTCCTCATGTTTGAGACAACGATACCAATCCCCTTGGCGCAGTCTATCGGACTTCCACCACCGACAGCAATGATGGCATTGCACCCCGACTGCTGGTACCGGTCTGCCCCGTCCATCACTTCGTAGTCTCTCGGGTTCGGAGTCACATCCGGGAAGAGGGTATATCCGATACCTTCTGCAGCAAGGCTTTCTGTAATTTCGCCAACCCAGCCGGCCTTTATGATTTCAGGGCCGGTGACCACGAGCACATTCGTGGCACGGAAATTTTTTGCATACCTGCCCGCCAGCAGCCGGGCGTCCTTTCCCATGACGAATTCGGGAGCGACGAACTTCCGCATTTCCAGACCTGCAAGGACCATGAGAACCCTCCCGTTAACCTACTGACCCATTCTGTTCAGGATTTAAAATAGCTATCTGGGTACCCGGGGCAGACCTCACAATCCTGTTATCAGGTCACAAAAAGAGGAAAAAGAGGAAGAAATTGTGAAAATCACACCGCCTTGTAGGCAGCCCGGATGATTGCCCCCGTAATCACACTGATGATACCCCATATGACGAAGAAGGTGCCTATCAGGATGACTGCGATCGCAACCCCGATGATGGGTCCGATGATGATAATGAGCCCAAGGATCAGGGCCAGTATTGCCTGGACGGCAAACAGGCCACGGTGTGTCATATGTTTTTCAGAGACCGCCAGCACAAGGCCCATCAGTCCGGCGATGAACAGAGATATCCCCACGAGGGTGAAGATAACCCTGCCCATCACGGTAGGGGACAGCATGGTCGCAAGGCCGAAGAAGAACCCGATGACTCCGAGAATTGCCAGGAGGATCGAACCCTTCACACCTCCTGGCGCCACGACGGCCATCATGATCACTGAAAACGAGAGGATGATGATGAACATCCCGATTAGTTCGATCAGCACTGCAGCCGTTATCTGCGGAAACATCGCGATGACGAGACCGAGGACGATAGCAAGGAACCCGAGAAGGACGAGTGCCCCCCACTTGATCTCCAGGGCCTGGCCCTGTGAAAACCCACCGTTAGCCATAAGAATACTCACAGTATTTACAGGAAATGAACTATATAAACGTGCCTTCAATCGCGGGGACGATTTTTGTTAGCACGGTCTCGAACAGTCGGGACTGACGCCCTGCGTCTTATCTGGAGATGTCCCTCCCCCGGATGAGATCTTTATGAAACGGAGTCCAGGAGGGGATTCTCCTAAACGGACCTCCCGCGTTATTATATGGAAACCGGGAATGAAAATGTCATTTCTTTAGTCATTCCTCATGAACCCTCCCGCGGTACCGTTCAACTGTCAAATGTGTGGGGCCAGGGCAATACCCGGATATTCCAGGTTCAAAACTAAAAAAAGGAATAATGGGGAGTTTTTAAGGGATAGGGCCAATTGAACTGCTCGTGATCGCCCCGTTCCTGATCGTGAGGAGCCTGAACTCGTCGGTGACGATCGGTTCGTCATTGTCATAGTATGCCATGATCCCCGCTGCGTAGGTGCCGTCAGGGAGCATCGAATATGAAATGGTTGTCTGCGGTCCTGCGGTACCAGTACCAAGGGTGCGCTCGACGGTATTTTTCGAGGCGGTGTTGTAGGCGTCCGTATAGCTCGTGACGCGGGTACCCTGTCCGAATGCATTCATTCCATCTCCCAGCACCTCAGCCCTGTCTTCGTTTTCATAGCATGGACTGATCATTATCTGCGGCAGGTTCGTTCCCTGTTTGACGAAGGTCACCAGAGAGGCATTTGTTGCATACCCGCTGCTATCCAGGGAGATCCAGGAGAAATACGTGTTGTGCCCGTCTACTGTGTCGTAGTTATAGACCAGGTCTACCAGGAGAGACATCCCTTTACCCGAAGTGTCCTTCAGATAATACCAACGGCCGTCCCAGGCTGGGATCCTGTACAGTCCGTCGACGCCTTTTGTGATGGGTATTGTCCCGATTTCAAGGAGTTCAGGCCCATTTACCTTGTAGAACGCGGCATATATGCTGGCGTCCTGGTACGGGTCCTCCAGCTGAAACGCTCCGTTTCCTTTATCGGTGAAAGCGGGCCGTGAAAGGTCTGCCCCGTTGTTGATGGATGAAATGACGGTCCCGCTGCCAGAAGTCACCGGTACAATCTCGGAGACCTTCTCCTCTTCGGTCGATTCGCTCTCCTGTGCATTTTCCTGGGAATGGATGACCATCGTCCGGAAGAATTCGTCCCACTTCGGTCCGATCTTCACACCCTGGCCATACTTGTCATACTGCTGGATATTCATCGCGTCCGGGGCGGCTATCGAGATGCCACACACACTCTGGCTGTATGAGTTGTGCTTTTCGAAAATGACCGCCTTTTTGGCAAGAGCAATGATTTTTTGAGTATCCGAGTTCAGTTCGGGACGTTTCTTCCCGATGTTCGTCATGAGTGAGACGAGGTCGACCGATGTACCCGCGTCCCCATCGGTTACCCCGAGGCGGATGGCGTTGTTGTAGGCCGCCTTGAGGTCATGCAGACCCTCCTCTGTTTTCACAACCGGGATGAGCTTTGTACCTAGCTTGTCAAGGCTGTCCCGTATCGCCGGGACCTTGGTGGCATCAATGATCGACGAGGTCTTGATGTTTGCATCCTCGGCATTTCGCCTGATGTACGAATCGGCGAGCATAGTGCTGAGAGTTTTGGTATCGGTCGAGGGATTTTTCGTGAGAGGCCCGACAAGGCTCTCATAGTCATAACTTCCCCACTGGATCTCCTCAGAACCGAACATGAGTTTCGTGTACGGTTTCACGGTCTTGGCGACCTCGACGGAGCCCATGAGACAGGCGTCGAAGATGATCGGGTCGAAGCTGACAGGGTGGTCCTTCAGCGCCTTGTCGATATCATCCATGAGCAGCAGGTTCGAGGTGCGTTCATCCATCCCGATGCCCGAGTACGACCCCCCGTGGTCTGATATGATGAGAATGTTCCGGTCACCGGTCCGTGAAACCATGGCCGTGGAGAGGAACTGTGAAAAACTCCGCCCCGAACCCATGTCAGCCTGGAGGTCTGAAAAGAGGTAATCCCTGCCGTTGCCGAACTGCTCATCCTTTGCGTCCTCCTTCAGCTGTCCGATAGTTGCGATTTTCATTCCGTTCCAGCCGGATTTTTTTGAACCGCCGAACGCAACGACGAAATCGAGCTTCTTTGAATCGGTTGATCCGTACGAGTCGAGGATGGTCAGGAGGTCCGATGTACCGGCTCCGCTCTTTGACTCAAGGTCGCTTCCGACAAGGTACAACAGCACCAGGGTCTTCGTATGGTTTGGCGACGGATCCGCGGCGGCACACCCCGTGATCCCAATGGAAAGAGCGAGAACAAGGATAATAATCCCCATTCCCATGCATGAACTTCTTATATTCACCATGTATCCTTCACGAAAAAGAAGTCGGTGACACCGGGTATATAGATTCACTGAAATTATCCTTTCACCTATCCGCACCAGGGAACTGGCATCAACAAGAAGACACGGCCGGGACCTGACGGGTCTGTGGTTCCCTGAAGAAATCTCCCGATAAAGATCCTGTTGATACGGATGCCCACCCGAAAATACTCGCGTATTGATGAAACAGGTGGTATCGTAACGACTCCTCCCCTCCGCTATCTTTATCCATGAGCGACCATGAACATCATGTCTGAGTCCGTTATTATCGACCGGTATCCCCGGAACGGAATGAATGGACGGATTCAAAGGTTTGTGATACATATGATCCGGAAAACATGCATATCCTGCCTGGTCCCTGTCCTTGTCGTCATCCTCGCATTCATGGGGAATCCCACCATGGCAGCGTCCCCAGGGGCGATAGGAGGAAACGAGGGGTGGTACTCCGTCCATGCAAATGTCGACGGTGCCTCGGTCTACTTTGACAGCACGTACCAGGGTGTCATCAACGCCGGGGTGCTTAATGTCCCGGTTTACTCGACAGGTACTCCATACAAGACTTACAAGGTCGAGATGACGGGTTATACGACCTATACCGACAGCATGCCCGGTACCCCTGGGAAGGGTGAGACCGTCGACTTGTATGCAACCTTAAACCCTGCCCCACCGACGAACTCACCGGTTATAGGTGGAGACCAGGGCTGGTATGTTGTCCATGCGAATGTTGACGGTGCTTCGGTATATTTCGACAGCTCGTATCAAGGGGTTATCAGCTCGGGGGAGCTGAGCGTTCCCGTCTATACTTCGGGGACTCCGTACAAGACCTATAAGGTCGAAATGACGGGCTATACGACCTACACCGGCACCTTGCCAGGCGTCCCGGGAAAGGGAGAGACGATCGACCTGTTTGCAACCTTAAACCCAGTCGCCCCGACAAATCCCCCGGTCATAGGTGGAGACCAGGGCTGGTATGTCGTCCATGCGAATGTCGACGGTGCCTCGGTCTACTTCGACAACCAGCTCGAAGGCCAGATTGTTCAGGGGACCCTGACGGTCCCGGTATACACGACAGGGACACCTTTTAAGGCATATACGGTCTCCATGGCAGGATATTCAACATTCACCGGTCAGATCACCCAGTACCCGTCGAAGGGACAGACGGTTGACCTGTATGCGACCCTGAACCCGCAGCCGACGACCGTTCCGACAACGGTACCCTCTACAACGTCCCCAATACCGGTCCTTGCAGTACTGGGCTCTCTCGTGCTTGCCGGGGCGTGTGTCGCTTTTTTCAGGAACCGCTCCTGAAACCTTTTTTTTAGAAACATTCCCGCGATATTGTAACTTTGAGCCAGGGACCATACCTGCCGGGGAGTCATTTTTCACCCCGCATCCGTCATGGAAAGAAAATGGGATATTCCTGAAATATGTCCTGAAAGGAAAACAAAAAAGATTTGTTCAGGCCTTTACATCCACTCCGACGAGGATGACCGTCATATT
Source organism: uncultured Methanospirillaceae archaeon (assembly GCA_949319355.1). Taxonomy (GTDB): domain Archaea; phylum Halobacteriota; class Methanomicrobia; order Methanomicrobiales; family Methanospirillaceae; genus KLAP105. The sequence continues at coordinate 13,869 of CASGHA010000096.1, forward strand.
GGAGGGGGTCTTCACGGGGGCATACCCTGATATGAACGTCCCCCAGGTATCGGTATAGGGGCCAACACCGATGGGTGCGGTGACCGGTGTCTTCAGCTCGGTGGGTGCGTCCTTGTATTCATCCTGGTATTCCGACCCGTCAGGAAGCCCGTGGTTTGCGTCAATGATAAAACGGGTCGTCCCATTTACCTGTTCCAGGACATAGACGTAACGGATGGCAGTATCCCCTGCCTTGAAGGCCTTCAGCTGGTCAAGGACGGTTGTGAAGGATGTCGAGTTCTTGCCTTCCCTGACGACAGCATCGAGGGCCTTTGCATCGATTTCACCTGCGAACCTTGCTGCAAGGCTGGCGAGGTCCTTTTTCAGGGTCTCGTTGCCGTTAACGTCCGGAGTGACCCCGGAAGGCTTCATGGTCGTGGTCACCGGTGACGTCGTGACCGCAGTTGGCTGGGACGGCTGGGTGCATCCGGCCGAAAGCAGTGCCACAGCAATCATGAGGAGCACAGCCCCGGGGATGATTCCCTGGTGAATCTTCATGGAGATTGATGCAGTCTTTAGCAAATAAAGTGGTTCCGATTTTTATTTCGGAAACCATGACTGAATGGAGTCACGCATGAGGAAGACCAATTTCCTCCTCCTTTATATGCTGTCCTTGGCAATAGTGAGGACATGGATCCTGACAGCGTAAAGGAGACCCGCTCATGAACGAGTTACCGCAGACTTCACGTTTTTGTCGTCTTAAAGAGTCCTTCAGTGATTCGTTCGGTGAAATTGTCTTTGGCATGTCTGACGGGACAGTCTCTATCTTCGGGCTTGTGGCCGGGATGATGGCCGGTGCCCAGTCCGGAAATATCATACTCCTCGCCGGGGCAACCGCGGCAATCGCCGCAACAGTCTCGATGATGGCCGGAGTCTTTCTGGACCTTGAATCCGAGAAGGACAGCGCCAGGGTCGAGGCGGCCCTCCGGGAGGCCGAGGTCAGGAAGGACCCTGCTGCGGCTGTGACGAAGATGATCTGCGACTTCCAGGGTGCAGGGTTCAGCCAGGAGAGCCTCGAGGCGATCAGGAAGGACCTTGAGAAGGAACCCATGACCATCATCAGGTGTGAGGACACGATGGCAGCCGAAGAGGTCTCGCCGGCCCAGAAGGCCCCGCCCTGGGTCCATGCCTGCTGGATGGGCATTGCAGATTTCGTCGCGGCCATGACTCCCGTCATACCGTTCGCGTTCCTGCCGGTTGACCAGGCAAAGTATGCCTGTATCGCAGGTACCGCGGTGCTTTTATTCCTTCTCGGGATCGCACGGGCACGTCTCGGGAACCGGCCCCTGTTCAGGACAGTACTTGAGACGATGGCGATTGCGACCGCAGCAGGCATCGCAGGTGTCATCTTCGGGTTAATCATCACCTGACGGAGGCATAGCGGGATGCTTAGAGCCCCGTTCCTTTTTTAAGGCGTATTCTTTTACCAGAGCGGCGTTCACGGAGGTCCCTCCTGAACAGTCCCTGTCAGTCCCGGGACTTCATCGAAGGCAAAAACACCGGGAAGAGGTTCCAAAAAAATAAATCCCTCCCGTTCCAAAGGTTCTGGACTGACCATGCCAGAACAGAGCGAGGATGAGGGATATATCGCCCTGACCAAGGGACGTCTCGAAAGCCTCTCCGACGGGATATTCGCTTTCGCGATGACGCTCCTGGTCGTCGGACTCGGACTCCCTGACAAGGCCCGTATCATCCAGACGAGCGAGTTCGCAATAGACCTCATTGTCTCGCTCCAGTCAGATTTCTTCCACTATGTCCTCGCATTCCTGGTCCTTGGAGCGTTCTGGATAGGCCACCACCTCATGCTCCATCCCGTGAGACGGGTCGACAAGGCATATGTCTGGCTGAACCTTGTCACCCTCATGTTCGTCGCCCTTCTCCCCTTCTCGACCTCGTTTTCTGGTGATTTTCCCGGAGTCCCCATCGGGTCAATCGTCTTCGAGGCAAACCTGTTCGCTATCGGAATGGGGCTTTTCTCACAGGTCCTGTACTCAACAAACAACCACCGCCTCGTTGCGCCATCAATGACCCGGGAAAGCATCCAGAGCCTCCTGTCCCACAACCTCCTCGTCCCCGGCGTATCGCTCGCCGGGATACTCATCGCCCTCGGCGGGAACACGTCGAGCACGATGGTCTACCTGGCACTTCCGGTCATAGACATTATCCTGCACAAAAAATTCGGGTAAAAATGGTTGCCGGAGACGGCCATTGAGGTTAACCTCGTTTTTTATGGTATGTTCCTCTCTATGCCGGCTTTTTTTCTCCATCGGTCCCGCCTCGTCACCTGGTGAGAGGAAGATCATTCCATTGCTCTCCACGCTCTTTTCAGTCCAGGTCCAAAACGACCAATACGGAGGACTGCACACCTACCAAAGACAAGGGACCGGCAGACCATGGAGCCAATCAGCAAGGTCAACCTCGAACGCATCACGAATGGCATCTATGCCTTCACGATGACCCTGATGGTGAGGAACATCCAGGTCCCACCGCCAGGGACGATCACGGATTATCCAGCCCTCTCCGTTTTTCTCTTTGACACCTCCCTTTCCATTGCCGATTTTGTCGGGGCGTTCCTCATCCTCGGCATGTTCTGGCTCTTTTATTTCCAGGTCTTCCACCGGATGAAGTCTGTCGATACCCGGTTCATTTATCTCCACCTCCTTTCCCTCATGATCGTGGTATTTGTCCCCTTTACTCAGAGCCTCGCGGCCCAGAGTGAAACGGTCCCTTCAGCCAATCTCATGTTCCAGGTCAACTACCTCTTCCTGGCAGTCCTGCTGCCTGTGGCCTGGCACCACGCACGGTCACACCCGGCCCTCCTTGTGGAGGAGCTCGATGAAAAAGAGGCTTCATTCCTTGCTAAAAAATATCTCGTACCACTCTGCGTCGCGGTTCTGGGTATCGTCATGGTCCTTGCTGGTTTCAGGGAGATTGACCTCATTTACCTGCTCCCCTTCATCATCATCGGGCTCTTCTTCAGGAAAGGCCCTGGGAAAGCCTGATTGAAATGACCTTCTTCCTGGTTGCCAGGTGAACGGATGACTCTGGCCCGGATGGTTGTTCCAAAGGGTTCATTTACGCAGGAAACGAAGATATCTCCACCTTAAGGCTCGAAACCGGCCAGTCCCGGCCGGGGAGTATCCCCACAATGACCCCCGAAGAAGTCCCGGGCGGACCATCCGTCCGTTTCAAGTCCCCTGATCCTGCCCGTCTGGCCCGTGAAGGGTTGCTTCCCGTGGATATGCACGTCCATACCACATATTCAGACGGGTTTATCACCATCCGGGACATCCTGGCAACCCATGCCAGGACCGGACTCGCAGTCGCAATCACCGACCACAACGACATCTCCGGGGTCAGGGAGGCGATATCGGAAAACAGCGAAGGAACCATAGTCATACCCGGAGTCGAGGTCTCGGCGTCAGACGGCCCCCACATCCTCCTGTACTTCGAACGGTTCTCATCTCTTGAGGAGTGGTTCTCCCGTTCGGTCAGT
>CASGHA010000097.1 GCA_949319355.1 uncultured Methanospirillaceae archaeon
CGCTTCCCTTTTCCAGGAGGCTTTCAACGGTCCTTGGCGAGGAGACGGAGGTAATTGAAAACCCGGTCGCCTGCAACGGCTACATCGGCTCAAGACGACAGTACGACGCATGTTCAGTCCTTAACAACCTCGCTATTTTCCGCAGGCGCTCGGGCCTTTCCAGTCCCGTACTCCTGGTGACCGGCCACGACCTCTTCTACGGCACCTCGGAATTTGTTTTTGGTCTTGCCCGCCCGTCGGAACAAGTGGCGGTCATCTCCACGCACAGGCTTTCCGGTGCGTTCTATGACCGGCCGGAAGACCCGGACTCCCTCCTCGAACGGCTTGTCAAGGAGGCCGCTCATGAAGCCGGTCATCTCACCGGGCTCTCTCACTGCGCCGACAGCCACTGCGTGATGTTCAGCCCGAACAGCCTTGATGAACTAGACGGGAAGCGACAGTGGTTCTGCCCCTCGTGCCGGCCTCAAACGACAGGAGGAGACAACGGGTAAGCCTGCCCGATGGTGCCAGTGCTTTCCTTGCGAAATAAAACCCGGTTCCAGGGAATGTTCCCCTGTCCGGAACATTCTCATACTCCTCCTGCAATAGGTGCAGTACGGTTGGGAAGACCGGAGGGAGGGACTCCCGGTGGACTGGCATCAGGCACGACAGAGACGTCTGGAGCTTGACAGGAAGCTGAAGGATGGTGAACTGTCCAGGGATACGTATCAGGCCCGGGTCCGGAGGCTCCTTTTCATGGGACCCGCAGGGGTATGGTGGAGGCCGGATGATTCAGGCCCGGGCTGGCTTTCCTGGAACGGTTCGCAATGGCTCCCTGATACCCCGGGCGGCAGGCTGCCGGATACAGAGGAGCCCCGCACCCGGGACCACCCTCATGGTGGGAGCGGCAGCGGCGCGCTCGGTCGGGCGCTGGAGGAACGGACGATCTTCCTCTCCGAAGGGCTCCATGTCCCCCTCCGGAGGCGGTCACAGGAATGGTGGGACTTCTGTTCGGTTATCGCGGGGTGTGCAGGTGCGGTCATCTGGTTTCTCTTTTCCTGGCTCGGGACACGGTCACCGGACTTCGTGACCCCCGTCCTGATTGCAGGGATGCCTCCCGTCCTGATATACTCACGGCCTTTTTCAGACCCTCTCCTTGTCCCGCTCGGGAGCATGAGGAATACGCTGAAGCCTACGTACAGGGTCCTCCTTGGTCTCGCCGCCCCGTTCATTGTCTCGTTCCTCCTGGCCACCATCCTGAAGGTCCAGGGATATTCCCTGGCAGGTCTGACCCTGGTCATCGGGGGACTCCTGTCGTATGCCATCATGAGGGACCCTGAAATAAAAGGCCCGGATGCCGGAGTTGGCTCAGGAGCAGGTCTCGCCATGGTGCTCCTGACAAGTATATCCTGCATTGCTCCGGCCGTGGCAGGTTCCATGGTGATGGCCCCCTGTCCTGACGAACTGTTCTGTGCGACAGGTCCGGGGCTCCTGCTGGCAGGTATCCCCCCTGCCATGGTTGTATTCCTCATCTGCGCAAAGCCCTGGTTTGCAGCTGGGGAAGCCGGTAAAGAACCTGTCAACCCTTTCAAGGACCTGGAGGCGGCGTTCCGGAAGAAGGTTGCCGGACTTCGGGCCCTTGGTGTCCATGCCATAACCGTGAAGGACCTTGAAAATGACTGGGCCCGGGTAGCCGGTGATCCGTCATTCTGGGACGAAGCAAAGGTGTTATCAGCACAACAGGCAGGAGTGTCAGGCCAGAAATGGTCCGACGGGTTATTCCAGGCGGTGGCAGGGAGGGCTGGAGAGGTGGGGACCGTCCTCCTGAGCAGGAAACCCGCTCTTGAACCATCGGACCTGGCTGGCTGGATGCAGATCATCGTTGAGTACAACCATGACGCGACCCGGGTCGTCCTCGATGACGGGAGCAGGCTTGTCCTGGACTACTGGGGGGCTCTTGCAGGCAGGACTGACCATGTCGTCACCGAACCGGAATGGGTGGACTCATGGAGTGAACAGGCCGGTCAGGACATGATAATCGGGAGGACGACAGAAGAAGCGACCCTGAAAAAGTTTATGGAGATTCCAGGCGGCCCCGAGGGCGAGCAGGCGTTTCGGAACGCTTTTGCATCGGCCCCCGGAACTGCCGATCTCTTTATCCGCAGCTGGGGGTGGTCCCCCTGGTAGATAATCCGCCGCTGACCGCACAGGAGGTTATTGAAGCCCGATATAACGCCAATAAGGGAAAATCTCCCGGGGAAATGGGCCTGTGGACTTTTACCCGGGAAGGCCACCGCTGGCTCCTGTCACCGGCGAGCGGGAGATGGTTCATCCTTGACAGGCTGCACGGTACCTGGGAACCCACTGGTTTTAGTGCTGGGGAAGTGGTCTTTTCTGTGGTACACACCATCCCGGTCGCACGGCGGACCTCTTCTTCACCCGGAGTGTACGATACCCCGGTGGACCGGGCAGGTCCGGGCAGTCACGTCCGGGTGTCCCTGGTATGCCCTGCATGTAATACTGCGAATGGCGAAGGTTCACGGTTCTGCCGGAGGTGCGGTGCCGGGCTGCCCTCTGCAGACGACATGGAATACTGTTCCACGTGCGGAAAACCCACTCTTCCCGGGACATCCTTCTGCAGGTTCTGCGGACACAGGATTGAAAACTGATCTGCTCCTGGGGAGAGAGCCCCTTTTCTCCTTCTCAGGATAGTCCTGTTGTCAGGAGTCGCCCACCTCATGGTTTATATCCCGCCCGGTGATCCCTCTTCATATGTTCTGTCCGCAGTGTGGAAGGAGTATCCCTGAAGACTCGCTGTTCTGTCCATTGTGTGGTGCTTCCACGGGGGCCGGCCCCCCTGTCGGGGAGGGTATCCCACCGCTGGTTCCTGCAGGGCAGGAAACGGGCCCTATGGGAAGGGAAGACCGCATGGCGGGAGAGGGACGGATACCTCCGGGCACAGGTGAACAGGAACCGCCGCCTATGTCTCCCTCCGGGAGAGATGTGCCCGGGCCCGGCGGGATGAGAAACACCAGGACGGCGCTGGCGATTCTCATTGTTGTAATCATCGGTGTGGCTGGACTCATGGTGCTTCCACCCCTCCTTGAGGGCATGGTGTCGCCAGGGCCGGTATCCCAGCCACCGCTGCCGACATGGACCCCGACTCCCGCCCCGGGGCTGACGACCCATTCCCCACCGGAACCCACTCCAAAGCCGCTGACCACCAGGACCGCCCCCACTCCCACTCTGCAGCCCGGGACGGCCACACGCACGCCCGGGGGGGAGGTCGTGATAACCTCGTCAAAGTCCCTCGCTCCCGGGTTTTCCGCAGCCCCTGAAAGCGGTCCGATGCCGCTCACCGTTGCGTTCACCGACCTGTCGGCAGGCTCTCCGTCTGCATGGTCATGGGACTTTGGAGACGGCACGACCTCACCTGTCAGAAACCCGGTCCATACGTACACCTCTCCAGGCACCTATTCTGTCACTTTAAAGGTCATGTTCAGCGACAGCAGCCGGAGTACGCGGAAAACCGGCCTCATCCATGTAATCGCCACGGGCGGACTCCCGGAGGCGATGGTCAGTGCAGAACCGCGGAATGGTACGGCACCCCTCACGGTCCGGTTCACCGACGGGTCTTCCGGGGAGCCTGATACCTGGACCTGGGACTTCGGAGACGGCCTCGCATCGACAGAACAGCACCCGCAGCATGTGTATGCCTCCCCGGGTTCCTACACGGTCAGCCTGGAGGTCAGGAATCGTTTCGGCCTGGATTCGGTTACCGAAACAGGATACGTCAGGGTCAAGGCCCCTGGTCCGGGAACCCCTGTAACCGCCCAACCCCGGGAAACGCCGACCTCGACGGGAACCGTTTCCCGGTTGCCGACCAGCGATGACCTATATGGCACGGTCGCGGCTGGTCAGCAAAAACCGGTTGCAAGGTTTTCTTTCGACCCTTCCTATGGCCCGCTTCCCCTTACGGTCCGTTTTACTGATGAATCAGGCGGATCCCCGGACAGGTGGTCCTGGGACTTTGGAGACGGTTCCACATCGCCTCTCAAAAACCCGGTGCATACGTATAATGAGCCGGCTGAAAAACCCTACATCGTAACCCTTACCGTTTCCAACGGTCAGGGGTCAAGCACGACGAAAAGCGATACGGAAATCGAGGTGTTCTACAGGATGTGACCTGTTGAAACACCTGGGTCCAGGTCATGGCTCCATGGCGGACCTATGGTATTCAATGCAGAAACGGGAAATGAGACAGGACCCGTGTAAAATAACGTTATAAACAGAGAATTGTCACTGATAAAACCATTCCGCCGGAACGGGCGCCCTGGTCCTTCATGGGGAAAAAAAGGAGGGTTTTACCCAAACAGGGCACCGAGCCCTGCCATTCCGCTCTCTTCCTCTTCCTTCTTCGACTCTTCCTTGTGCTCCTCTGCGGCTGCGGGGGCGCCTGCAGCTGCTGCTGGTGCGGCTGCTACTGCGGCTACTGCAACGGGTGCGGCTGCTGCCTTGGAGATAGCTTCCTCGATGTTCACGCCATCAAGGGCTGCAACAAGTGCCTTGATGCGGGCGTCGTCAACGGCGATACCTGAGGCAGTAAGGACTGCCTTGACATTGTCTTCCTTGATCTCCTTTCCAGCCTTGTGGAGGAGAAGTGCTGCATAGATGTATTCCATGATTATCTCACCTTGTTTTACCCCATGAGGGCCTGCAGGGCAGTCCCTTCACGGTATGCTTTTCCAATGATCGCGTCCATGACGTCCCCGTTATAAACGGACGCCTCGATTGCAAGCCCGCGTGCTTCACGAACGGCCTTCACAAGGATTGGCTGCATCGTATCGCGGGTCGGAATTGCCTCGTTCACTGAGAGGTTGAACGCCTGCCGGGCTGCGGTGGCGATCATGTCCAGGAACATGCCTTCGTCGATGGAAAGTACCTTCGGCTCATACAGGTCCTTCTCAAAGAAGGCTGCCTGAAGGATGATTCCTACGTCCATCGGCTTGATGTCGAGCTTTGCAAGGACATCGGCAAGCTTGGCACTGATGACCCCTCCTTTCCTGACGACCGTCTTCGTGTCCCGGATCTTGACCTTGCCAGCTTCAATCGCTGCAGGTATACCTGCCTGCTGGAGTTCTCCCACAATGGGCCCAGGTTTGAAACTGGTCGGACCTTTGGCAACGACGATGTCCTCGGGAGCGGTTTCACCGGCCCTCGCGGCCATCTTCGTCTTGGTCTTCTCAAGTGTCTTGTACAGCTTGAACGGGTTGTCATTCGTGAATATCAGGGCGGAATGACCCGAGATGAACCTTTCAAGACCGGTTATTTCGCCACCGATCTCATCGAGCGCATGCATGATGAGGGTGTTCCTGACCATCCTGATGACAGCCTTGCCCCTGAGGTTCCTCCGGATATTCTGGACCTGAGTGGCCGGGATCCCGTACATGTCGACGAGTCCGACAAGCTGGTACTGCTGGGCAAGCTTCTTGATGTCCTCGACCTCTCCCCGTTTCCAGGGCGGGAGGTGGTGAGTATACAGTGCCATTTCAGACCAGCCTCACTGCAGGTCCCATCGTCGTCTTCACGAAGACAGACCTTATGTTCATCGAACCCTGTTCAAGAACCGACTCGACACGCTTCAGGACGGCGTCAATGTTGTCGGCGACCTGTTCGGGAGACATCGCCGTCGTGCCGACCTTGACATGGAAGGTCTTCTTGTCCTTCGTCCTGACTTTGACCGAGTTGCGGAGACGCTCCACGATCGGACGGATATCGGTCCCGGCCTGGATCGGCATGGGCATCCTGCCCCTCGGACCGAGCCTCGGACCAAGGAAACGACCGACCTGCGGCATGACCGCGGTCTCAGCAAGGAAGAACCGGTATGCGTTGGCGACCTTCCGGGCCTCGCGGGGTTCCCCGCCCAGCCGTTCGATCTCCTCCGGTCCGATGATGAGATCGGCTCCGGCCTCCTTTGCCTGGGTCGTTATGTCGCCCTTGCCGAGTACCGCTATACCGATTTTTCGTCCGTTCCCGTTCGGGAGGAGGATCGTCTCGTCAATACGGTTCTTCGGTTGTGTCAAGTCAATGTTCTTGAGGTTCACCGTAATATCGATGCTCTCAGCGAACTTGCGCTGCGGCGCAGTCGAAACGGCTGATTTAACCGCCTCAACGATGGTGCTTTTCTCAACCATCTGTAACCTCCATAGTTATGCGACCTCTCGATCTTCTATGGTGTTCCTCATCTATTCAGAGAGGACCTTGTCATAATTGCCAGCGTCAATGGCGGAGAGAACATCCTTCGGACGCTTTCCATCCACCGTGACGCCCATGCTCACACACGTTCCCACGACCTCTTTGACTGCACATCGCAGGTCATATGAGAGCATGTCATCGCGCTTCATCCTGGCAATCCTGACCGCGGCCTCGAGCGGAAGATTCCCCACCGTGTTGGTGTTGGGTTCAGGCGAACCTTTCTCGACCCCTGCCTCTTTCTTAATGAGGGCCGTCGTCGGAGGGATGCCGACGGTGATGGTGAAGTTCTTCTTATCATCAACCTCCACCTTCACCGGGACCTGCATCCCGTTGAACTCACTGGTCTTCTTGTTGATCTCATCGACGACGGCCTTGACATTAATACCGAGAGGACCGAGAGCAGGTCCCAGAGGGGGACCTGCAGTTGCCTTTCCGCCAGGTACTAAAACCTCGACCACTTCTGCCATACGATTTCACCATGCGGCCCCAGCCGGGGCTCTGCTTGGGTTCTCTTAGGTTCGTGGGGTAAGCATAAAAAGGTTGCAGGAAATTTCAAAAAAGAAGGGGGTTATTTTCCGTCTTCGTCGCCCTTGTCCACGACCCTGACATTGTCCCCGCGGACGGTGATCGGGATGGGGAGGACGCTTTCGTACAGCTCTACGGTGATTTCCTCTTTTGCCGTATCGACTCTTTTTACGACCGCCTTCTCACCCTTGAATGGTCCCGCGATCAGCTCCACGATTGTCCCCTCGACAATCCCGGCAACAACAGGCTTTGGCGTAAGGAAGTGCCCGACCTCCTCCAGCTTGGTCTCTCCGCGCACTACCGCCCGTGCGTGAGGGATCAATTCCGCGAGCTGTTCTATGCGGTTCAATGCCTCAGTAGTCTCTACCAGGACATAGCCCTTCAGTTCGTCCGGTACAATGATGGATACGACATTGATATCGGTTGCACCGGTATTGATCGCCTTGTAGATGCTGTCCGCTACTGTGCGCTCCTGCTTGGAAGTCGTTTTTATTGCAAAGATACGGTTTACAGACTCATCCATGTAAGATCAGCGTGGCATTACGAGCATGAACTCATATATGGCAAATCCTATCAGCCCGATAAGCGCTACACCAAGTGCGGCTACTGACGCAATTTTCAGGAACTCCTCCCGGGTCGGAGTGCGCGCGAGTTTAAGAACACGGAGGTACTTCTTGAACAGCTCCTCGTGGACGTTGAATTTTATCTCAGGTTTGGAAATCTCCATGATAACCCTCTCTTAGTGAAGTACCTGTCGGAATACTTCCACGGCTTCGGGGTAGATTTTCTCATTTATCCCTTATATTTATGGTGCCGGTCCCGGGTACCGTTCCTGGGTGCAGGATATGTTTCCCGGGTACCGCGCCTGTTCAGGCCTCGAGGCGGTTCGTGGGCCCGGTTTACGGGAAAGGAGGCGGATGGCCCGCTTGAGGCCGTTTCACTCCGGTATCATTTCAAAAAGTCGATTTCGAAATGCTTCGTTACTTTTGGTGCAATCTTCTCATTACGACCATATATCTGGGCTGAACGCACACCGGTGACAACGAGGAGGACCCGCATCCTGTTCTGCATGGCAGGGTCGACCTGGGCACCCCAGATAATCCGTGCATTCGGGTCGATGCGGTTGTAAACTTCCTGGACAACGCCTTCCGCCTCGGCCATCGTCATGTCGGGCCCGCCGGTCACGTTGACAAGGGCGGCCGTGGCACCGGATATATCTACATCAATCAGGGGTGAACGGATTGCTTTCTTGACCGCGTCGGCTGCCTTGTCGGCGCTGTCACTCTCCCCCATCCCGATCATGGCAACACCTCCCCGCTCCATGACCGTCCTGACATCGGCGAAGTCGAGGTTGACGAGGCCCGGGACGGTTATGAGCTCGGTGATGCCCTTGACCGCCCGCATCAGGACCTCGTCTGAAACCTTAAACGCGGCGGCGAGCGGCAGCTTGGGGACAACCTCGATGAGCCGGTCATTCGGGACGACGATTACCGTGTCGGCGACATCCCGCAGGCGTTCAAGCCCGGCCTCAGCATTTTCCATGCGGATAGCGCCTTCCGAGGTGAAGGGGAGTGTCATAATAGCGATCGTGAGTGCCCCCTCCTCCTTGGCGGCCTTCGTAACGACCGGGGCGCACCCTGTACCGGTCCCGCCACCGAGACCAGCGGTGATGAAGACCATGTCGCACCCTGATACGGTCCTCCTGATGTCCTGCTCGTTTTCAAGGGCCGCTTCCTCACCTATCTGGGGGATGGACCCGGCACCGAGCCCCTTGGTCCGCTGCCGACCTATCAGGAGGCGGTAATCCGCCTTCGTGATGGAAAGGTGCTTGGCATCGGTGTTCATGGCGACCAGCCGTGCACCGTGGATCCCCTCGTCCTTCATGCGGCTGATGGTGTTCGATCCTCCTCCTCCACAACCGATGACGACGATCTCGGTCTCCAGCTCCTTGAGCACGGAATCAAGGTCTTCATTGTTGTCGACCTTGGCCCCGGCCTGCGGCTGATCCTTCATCTTCGTCATGGCCTCCTCGATCATCGATCTCGTATTCATAGGTACCTCGATAGTCCCGGGATGGTGAAACGTTCAGGCTCCTCACCCATGACCATATCGGGCGTCACCTCCTCACCCCCGATATGGACGGTTTCACCGGATCGCAGCATGCCATAGAGCGGGCCTGAAGGAATCCCAAGTTTGCGCGCTTTTCCGGGATCGAACCGCCTCCTTTGAATGATGAGCGTATCGCCCGATATCGAAGCCTTTTCCTTCGATAGTATGATTGATACACATAACCTTATTAAATCATGTCGTACATGTGCCTCCAGCGGCTCGAAGGTGATGAATTGGCCCGATACAGGACTCCTCCCTGACTGGACAGAGGCGGCAGGGGTTTTCGCGATCCCCTGGGAGAGGGCACTGGGGTCAGCCTGCAGTGCCGCCCGTGCGAGTTCCTCCCCGATATCCACCACGACCGGGTTTCCCTGCCCTGAAAGAGCGTTGGGAGAGACCACGCCCCCTTTAACCGTGCTCCGTGCGATGTCCCTGATTTGAAGATAGGTGTCCAGGTCCAGACTTCCAAGACCGGTGATCTCGGAGCCGGTAACAACCGGAAGGCCTGCTTTCCGGACCAGTGCGGTGATGGATGCCAGCTCATCAGCCTTAAACGACTTCCGGTCGATATAGGCGGCCACCGCCCCTGATGAATCAGCCATCCGTGATACGAGACCTGGGGAGATGGAACCCGCCTGCCTGGAGGAGACCATGTGGCCGAAGGCTGCCCGGGACTTCAGGGCGATCTCGGTCTGCCTCGGGGAGTAATGCGTCCCCCCGAACCCGATCAGAGGGACCTGGTCAGGCTCCGGCCGTGCCGAAAGGATTGCCAGGGCTGCCGCCCGTGTCGCGACCTCATCGTTCCACTCCTTTTCGGTTGACCCGACCTCGACGAAAAAGGAGGGTGTCTTAAGTTCAGTCGGGCCATGGTGGGTCATCTCGTACGAGACCCCGTATCCAGGGGGTGCATGGTCTGCGAGGGAGACCAGGACCGCCTTCATCATCCCCGGGCATGCCGGGGGGAGGTGGCCCGGGAGCCCCCCGAGCTCGGCACCGGCGATGTTCCCGGTGACATGGACGGTGAGAAGGGGGACCGGACGCACCGAGGCATGCCTGGAGAGGAAGAGGATGAGTTCTGCATCGACATCCCGGTCAATATGGTCTGCATGGATGAGCCGCTCATCGGTTTTGAGATGGATAAACTCCGGGTCCCAGGAGTCGTTCCTGACAGTCCCTTTCCTGATAATTTCCTCAAGGTGTGCATGGATCCTGCTGCCTGCAGGGTCGGCCCTTGAACTGACGGCGCAGACCCGGCCAGGAACGGGCAGGCCGGTCAGGTGACCCACGCCCCGGACGTGCTCATGACAAACACTTTTGTCCTTATGAGAAGAACAATTCTTCCGTATGGATGAACCGTTAATTGAAGAAGTATTTAAAAAAGAAGGCATTGAAAAGGAAATTACCTGTCCCAGGGCATTCCAGATCTCAGACAAATATCATATACCCAAGATGGATATCTCCGCGTACTGCAACGCCCACAGCATCAAGATCCGCGGCTGCCAGCTCGGTTGCTTCAAATGAGCCGGTTTCTGACCCTTGTCCCGGTCGAGAAAGCGGTGTCCATTGCCGTCTCTATCGTGGCCCCTGTCCCGGACGAGGCCATCCCGCTGGACCAGGCATGGGGGAGGGTGCTTGCCGGCAGCACCATCTCCGATATCGATATCCCGGGTTTCACCCGGTCCACCGTAGACGGATACGCGGTGCGTGCCTCGGATACGACTGGTGCCAGCGATGCCATCCCTGCCATTCTGCGCTGCACGGGATCGGTACTTATGGGAAGTCCGTCGGACAGGAATGTGATCCCGGATACCTGCATTTACGTCCCGACCGGAGCGATGATCCCGGATGGTGCCGACGCTGTCGCCATGATCGAGTACTGCGAACCTGCGGGTGAGGAGATCCTCGTGAAGCGGCCGCTCGCCCGGGGGGAGAACCTCGTCAGGCAGGGTGAGGACTTTTCAACCGGGGCCATCGTTCTCGAACCCGGACGGCGGATCGGGGGACAGGAGATGGGTGTGCTCGCAGCGACCGGGTCGAAGACCGTGAGGGTCAGGAGACAACCCGTGGTCGGGATCATATCGAGCGGAAACGAGGTTGTTGGAGTGGATGAGGTCCCGGGCCCGGCACAGGTCAGGGATGCAAACAGCTACCTGTGCGCCGGGTTCGTCCGCGAATACGGGATGCTCCCGAGGATGTTCGGTGTATGCCGTGACAATGAGGAGTCGCTCGGACCGGCGATCAGGGCCGCTGTGCAGGAGTGTGATGCCGTCCTCCTGTCCGGAGGATCCTCGAAGGACGAGCGGGACCTGACCGCCAGGATGATCGCCGGGATCGGTGAGGTCCTGGTGCACGGGATAGCCCTCGCTCCTGGAAAACCGACAATCATCGGCAGGGCTGGCGCCGTGCCACTCATCGGGCTTCCCGGTCATCCCGCTTCGGCATTCGTCGTCCTCCACGCGGTTGCAGGACCGATGTTCACGGTGCTGTCAGGGGCTGATGCCCCGAGAAAAAAGACTCTCCTGGGGGTCCTCGCGGAAAGCATCCCGTCTGCAAGGGGACGGGAGGACTATGTCAGGGTACGGGTGGAAGGAAGCCAGGTATACCCTGTTTTCGGCAAATCAGGCCTTCTGAACACTCTGGTCAGGAGCGACGGCCTCGTCAGGATCCCCTCGGCATCTGAAGGGGTCGAGACAGGGGAGACGGTCGAGGTGGTCCTGTGGTAAAGCGGTACCTGAACGTGGTCTCGCTTGATGGGGCCCGCCAGGTCGTGAGGAGTTCCTTCGAGCCTTGCTCAAGGACCGAACGGGTGCCCGTCGTCGAGTGTCCCGGTCGCATAACTGCTGCCCCTGTCTTTGCGACCTACTCGGTCCCCGAGATCCACCTTGCGGCCATGGACGGGATAGCCGTCATCAGCAGTGACACGGTCGGAGCATACGAACAGAACCCGGTTACCCTCGGCCAGGCGGTCAGGGTCAATACGGGCAACGTCGTGCCCGATCCTTTTGACAGCGTCATCATGATAGAGGAGGTCGTGGAGACCCCGCGAGGATATGTCATCCGGAAACCGGCACCCCGCTGGCAGCATGTCCGGCCTGCCGGAGAGGACATCGGGGAGTCCGAGATGATCGTCCCCTCCCGGCACATGCTCCGCCCCCACGAGGTCGGGGCGCTCGCTGCCTACGGAATCAGGGAGATCGATGTCCTTTCCCTCGATGTCGGCCTCATCCCCACCGGGAGCGAACTCGTCCCCCACGGGACCCGTCCGGGGCCGGGGCAGGTGGTCGAGAGCAACACCATCATGGCCGAGGCCTATCTCGTTCAGGCCGGGGCCAGGTGCCACCGGTATCCTATCGTGAGGGACGAGGAGAACGAGATAAAGGCGGCTATCTCCCGGGCTGTCGACGAGTGCGACCTCGTAATCGTTTCCGCCGGTTCTTCGGCCGGCACCCGCGACTATACGGCCGGTGTCATATCCGGCCTTGGCGAGGTCCTGGTCCACGGGGTCGCAATGAAACCGGGAAAACCCGTAATCATCGGGAGGGTCCGCGGAAAACCTGTCATCGGGATGCCGGGCTATCCTCTCTCGGCACTGACCGTCATCAGGGAGATCATCATGCCCCTGGTGAAGGAATCCGGCCTCCATGTCCCGGACCCGGCGGTCCTCGTCTCCACTCTCACCCAGGCGGTCTCATCAGAAGCAGGTTCGGATGACTTCATCCTTGCAACGGTCGGCATGGTTGGTGACCGTACGGTTGTATCGCCGCAGTCTCGTGGAGCAGGGGTTCAGATGAGCGGGGTGAGGGCGAATGCATACCTTCATGTACCTGCCGGGACCGAGGGTGTCGAGGCAGGGGAAGAGGTCGAGGCCTACCTCATGTCCCCTCTGGGTGACGTATCAAGGGCACTCCTCCTCACCGGCTCTCATGACCCTTCGCTCGATTACCTTGCAGACCTGCTCTCCCGCAAAGGGATCAGCCTCCACTCAACCCATGTCGGCAGCATGGGGGGTCTGCTTGCACTTAGAAAGGACGAGTGCCACGCGGCCCCGATGCACCTCCTGGCACCCGACGGGAGCTTTAACACCACCTTTATCGACCGTCATTTGCCTGATGTCGCGGTTACGCTTGTCTGCGTCGCCGAGAGACAGCAGGGCATCATCTCACGTGAACCCCTCGGTCTTGAGGATATGGTAACAAAGCGTTTCGTCAACCGGCAGAAAGGCTCCGGCACACGGATGCTCCTCGACCACCTCCTGGGCAGGGAGGGCATTGACCCTGCAGGAATCGAAGGGTATGACCGCGAGGTGACGACCCACCTCGCCGTCGCCCTCGCGGTAAAGAGCAATGAAGCCGACCT
>CASGHA010000098.1 GCA_949319355.1 uncultured Methanospirillaceae archaeon
GTTCCCGGTTGGTTCATCGGCGAGGAGGATGGACGGCCCGTTCACGAGCGCCCTGCCGATGGCCACTCTCTGCATCTCTCCCCCGGAGAGTTCTCGCGGCAGGTGGTCACCCCGTTTTGAAAGCCCCACCATGTCCAGGATGGAGTCGATCCTGCCGGTTTCAGACGGTTTCCCTGCAAAGAGGAGGGGGAGTTCAATATTTTCCCTCGCGGTAAGGGTGGGGATCAGGAAGAACTGCTGGAAGATAAATCCGATTGTGCTGCGGCGGAGCACGGCGAGTCTGCGTTCAGGCATCCCGCTCACCAGTTCCCCTGAGATGGAGAGGCTGCCGGCATCCGGACGGTCCAGGAGGCCGAGCACGGCAAGGAGAGATGTCTTGCCCGCTCCTGAAGGTCCGGTGATGGCGACAAACTCCCCTTCTTCTATCGAAATATCCACCCCTCCTAGGGCGTGCACGGTTTCCCTTCCCCTGTGGTATGACCGCGAGAGGCCGCGGCCCTCGATAAGGTTCATTCATATCCTCCACGGATCGCTTCCATCGGTAACTGGCGTGCAGCCTTCCACGCGGGGTAGATACCGCATACCAGTCCGAGGAGGACGGAGAAAAGGATACAGCCCGATGCGATGACTGGGTCTGGTAGTATCAGCCTTCCTGCAGGGGCGTAGGGAAGCGAGGACCGCACATAGTTTTCCACGAGAGGTCCTGCAACCGCCGCCCCGATAACCCCGACAACTCCCCCTGCTGTCGTGATGATGAGCGTTTCGGTCAGGACCAGCCTGCCGACCGCCATTCCTGAAGCTCCAATTGCCTTCAGCATACCAAACTCCCTCGTCCTCTCGCTGATGGACATGAGGAGGGTGTTCGCGATGCCTGACCCGCTGATGATCACGGCAAGTGCCATGACCGAGTAGAGCAGGGTCCGGGCCGACCCTATCAGGGAGAGGATGGTGCCGGTTACCTGTGCCATGGTGATGACCTGCAGGTCAGGGATCTTTTCAAGGGACCCGGCTATCGCCATGGTTTGAGACAGGTCGTCGACCTTGAGTGCAATTGCAGTAATTTTTCCTTCCTTATCGAAGACTCTCTGGGCCTCGGCAAGAGGTACAAAATGGAACCCGTCGTCCTGGCTTCCTGTGCGCTCAAGGATCCCTACAACCGTGAATGGTTCCTTATCCTTCCCGAATGGTATTACGGACCCCAGGGTAAGGTGTTCCTTTTCAGCGAGGTCACGTCCGACAACCATGACACGTTGCTCGTCATCGGTGAAGTACCTCCCTTCAACCGTCCACCAGGGTTTTATCGCCGCGATTCCCGCCGGCTCCATGCCATACACGATATGCGGCGTACCGTTTTTGACAAACTGGTGTAAAAGAAGCGGAGTCGCAGTACTTACCCCGGGCGTGGCCCGTACCTGGTCGAGGTCTCTGTCATCGAGGTATTTCGGGATAACACCTCCGTGGATGATCAGCGACGCGGCCTCGTAGGGACATCCCTTCGGGACGGCAAGCATGTGGAAGCCGAGGCTCCCGACCTCCCTGTCCAGTTCCCGTTCGTACCCCATGTTAAAGGCCAGCAGCGTGAAGAGTAACGCGACGGCGATTGCAACACCGGCAACCGTCAGGACCGTCCGTGTCCGCCTCCTTACCAGGTTCCTGACAGCGAGTTGTTCGTACCTCATTGGTAGACCTTTCCGCCGCTTTCCACCATCGTCGCGAGTATCGCGACGTCTCCTCCCGTTGAGGTGACCGTTCCCTTCACCCTGACGGTCTTACCCGGGAGTTGGGGTATCGCGAAATTTCCCGGGTTTGTATCCACATACACCGTCCCTGTCCCGTCATCGAGGAAGAACCAGCAGCCCGACCCGCACTCGGTAGTAATCTTTCCTGTGAGGGAGACCTCACGGCCGTCGTACGCTTTCGGATTTTCAAGCAGGGACCCTACCGGTACAACCGGAGATTCATTGTTTTCTTTCCGTTCCTGCCCTCCGCTGGCCTGCGAAGAAACACAGCCAGACACCGCCATGGCAAGGACGAGCAGGACAATAACTCCGGCAAGGAAGGCGGTTTTTCGCCACATGTGCAGATCATTTTGGTTCATAGCGACCCCGGTGCCTGGTACTCCCCTGTATCCTCCATCGGACCTGGACCCGTCTGACAGGACGGACCCGGGAGGGAAACTACCAGTCACAATTGTGAATGCTCTTCATAGATTCGATCCCAGGTATATTAAATCTCCAGATTGCGGCACTCCTCTCATTTCGCAATATATACCGGGTCTCTTCCTGCCTCTGTTATAGACCTCATGGTTCGTCCCCGTCCTCCCCGTGATAATCTCCAGCAACCCGTGCTTATTGATACCCGGAGCACGTACCTGATCTTTACCCATTTAAGCAGACGGACCAGGAACAGGAGCCAGGGATATGGACAACGATTTTGAAAAGATGGCAAAGGAACTGAAGACATTCGGTCCCATGATGGTACAGAACCCGTACTGCGGGATTCCCACCTTTTTCGGATTGCCGTTTTCTGAAAACTGCGAGGACCTGGACATCGCCCTCGTCGGAGTACCGTTCGACCTCGGCGTGACGAACCGGAGCGGGGCCCGCCTCGGTCCCCGGGAGATCAGGAACCAGTCAAGGACGGTAGGTGCCTACAACCACCATGCGAAGATGACCCCATGTTCCAGCTACCGGATCGCGGACGTGGGAGACGTGAGCTTCCGGACGGTCTATGACCTTAAAGAAGCCCTGGAGGACATCAGGGAGTTCTACCGGGACCTGTCTTCCAGGGGAATCACGCCCATAACCGCCGGCGGGGACCACTCGATCACCTTCCCGATCCTGCAGGCAACCGCGAGATCGGAAAAGGCAGGCCTCGTCCATTTCGACTCCCACTGCGACACGGCCCCTCCGATCCATGGGAGCGGGCTTCAGCACGGCTCACCCATCCGGAATGCCGTGGAGTCCGGCCTGGTGGACCCGGAACGCACCGTCCAGGTCGGGATACGGGGGTCGAGCGAGGTCCTGTGGAGGTTTTCGTACGAGAGCGGCATGAGGGTCATCCACATCGAGGAGTTTTACGAACTCGGGTGGAAAAACGTCGTCAAAGAGATCCGGGAGCTGATGGGCGACTCCCCTGTTTATGTCTCATTTGACACCGACTGCCTCGACCCGGCGTTTGCCCCGGGTACCGGCACGCCTGTGGCAGGCGGAATGAGCACCTTCGAGGCCCTGCAGACGCTGCGGGGCCTGTCAGGGCTCAATGTCATCGGAGGAGACGTCGTCGAGGTCTGCCCACCCTATGACCCGGCCGGGATCACCGCCCTTGCGGGCGCCACGGTCATGTTCGAGATCCTCTGCCTGGCCGCTGGATCTCCGGCCCTGAAATAGCCGGTATTCCCCGTATTGGTCAGGTCCGGATACTGACAGACACCTTCATACCCGATTGTGGACAACCTGCAGTCGATGCGATCCCCTGTCCTCCCGTGGAGGTATTTCCTCCTCCTGTTCCTGATCATCGGGGCGATGATGGCGGCGGTGGTCCTCGTGGACTTTGCCACATACGAGAACCTTACCCCGCACCTCACCATCATCATCAACACTCCGTTTGTCAACCCCCTGTACGAGAAGATCTTCGAGACCCTCTCCATCGCCATTCTCATCCTCATCCTCTATACCATCGGGGTGTATCTTATCGTCAGGAAGATCCCTGAC
>CASGHA010000099.1 GCA_949319355.1 uncultured Methanospirillaceae archaeon
TTTGTCCGGCCGGTGACGAGGGTTAACTATGGAAATCATGGATAACCTCCGTCAGTTCCTTGAAAATGGCGCCGACTGGGAGCGCAAATCCACATCGGTAACCGGAGTTTCGATCATCAGGCTGCCTGCAAGCGGCAGAAGGTCGGCCCGGCTCGCCGTGGAGATCAACCCCGTGGGAGAGGCTGGCAAACCTCTCAAGAGGCAGGGAGTCATCGTCATGAACTCGGGTGAAGGAGAGGCGTTTTCAAGTCTGTTTAACGAAGAAAGGGTTAAAAATCTCCTCGCCGCGATTGACACCCTCTCTCCCGACAACCCGGCCCAGAAGAAGGGTACGGGAGATGTCCTTCAGATCTGACCCTCTCAAGGGAAGGGAGTCCATAAGTGGTTAGCCCTTCACCTCCGACCCTTTATGGCGACCCCGTGGGGACACCGGAATCCGCGGGATTCTTTAGTGCAGCCATCCGATCCTGCACCATGGGCAGACCCCTGCCCCGAGGTGGTTAGCCTGCTTGAACGGTACGACGAAGGCCCGGTCATCGATGAAAAGGAGTATAAACACAGGATTTCACCGCTCCAGAACCGCCTGGGGGAGCTCCAGCGTGCGTGCCGCGATGCGGGCCTCCCGGTCGTCGTCGTGATAGAGGGCTGGAACGCGTCCGGTATAACCCATGTGACCAACGAGCTTGTCCAGTTCCTTGACCCCCGTGGTTTTAATGTGGTATCGAGCGGCCGGCCGACCTACGAAGAGGAGTTGAGGCCTCTCCTCTGGCGTTTCTGGAACGCTGTCCCGGCGAAGGGACGGTTCACCCTGTTTGCCCGCTCCTGGTATAGTCGCGCCCTCGCCGAGAAGGTGAACGGGATAGGGTGGAAGGACGAGGTAAAACGGTATACCGCACAGATGCGTCACTTCGAGCGCCAGCTCACGGATGACGGGATGCTCCTCCTCAAGTTCTTCCTGCATATCACCAAGGAGGAACAGGAGAAGAGGATGATCGAACGTGAGTATGATTTCCTCCGCTCCTGGACTGTCACCCGCGGTGACTGGGACTTCCACCGCCACTATGACCAGTACATACCGATTATCGAGGAGTTCATCGGAGAAACCCACCGGGACAATGCGCCCTGGACCATCATCAGCGCAAGGGACCTTCGTTATACTACCCTGTCGGTGTATGAAAAGCTCGTCGGGGAGCTCGAAAAAGTCCAAAAAAGGATGGGCAAGGAGAAAAAAATGGTCTACGACGGCCATTTCAGGGCGCGTAAAAAATCGGTGCTCCGTGATGTGGACCTCTCAACCTCCCTTACCCGCGGTGAGTATGACACGCTCCTCCCGGAGCTGCAGCAGCAGGTCTATGAACGGCACTATCTCCTCTACAAGCGCAGGATACCTCTTGTCATCGTGTTTGAAGGCTGGGACGCCGCCGGGAAGGGCGGCACCATCATGCGCCTTGTCAGGTGGATGAACCCGAGGGGCTACCGGGTGGCCCCGGTCGGAAGCCCGACCGCGACCGAAAAATCGTACCCGTTCCTCTGGAGGTTTTACCAGGACCTTCCGAAAGAAGGGCATATCACCGTTTTTGACCGGTCCTGGTACGGCCGGGTGCTGGTTGAGCGCGTGGAGGGTTTCTGCACGAAGGACGAGTGGCAACGGGCATACCGTGAGATAAACGAGATGGAGGAGAATTTTGTCGACCATGGCGGAGGTATCGTCAAGTTCTGGCTGGAAATCGATAACGAGACCCAGCTCGAGCGGTTCAGGCAGCGCGAGGGGGACCCGAAGAAACAATGGAAGATTACCACCGAGGACTGGCGGAACCGGGACCGCTGGGACCAGTACGAGATCGCTGTCGATGACATGCTCGACAATACGAGCACGAAAAAGGCGCCCTGGACCGTCATCGAGTCACGGGACAAGCTCCATGCCCGGGTCAAGACCATCCAGTGCGTCCTATCGGCAATTGACACACTGATGTAGGGTGTGAGACCATTCTTTCCACCGTCGGGGGGTGTCAGGGAGGCGGTGGATTCACTTTATCCTCATGCTTCTTCGTCCCCGAAGCAGGGGTGGACGTCATAGACTGGGGTCCCACAGGTCCGCCTCATCAGGGGACCGTTCATTCCGAAACGAAGTAATCCCTATACCGCCTACCTTTCCTGAACTGACCCTTATGCAGCTCAAGCCATGCAGGAAGGCATACCGCAACGAGACCCAGAGGGCGGTGGCGCCTGAGGAGACCCTTTCCCGCGTAGAACCGAAGGCGGCGGAGAGCGGAATCACCCGTATAGCCGATATCACCAACCTTGACCGTATCGGGATCCCGGTCTTCTCCTGCATGAGGCCGACCGCTCTTGAGGGTGCGATCTCGGTCTACAACGGGAAGGGAGCGACCCCTGTCGAGGCACGGGTATCAGCCGTGATGGAGGGTATCGAGCGGTTTTCAGCCGAGCCCAGCGGCAGAAAAACGGAGTTTGGGACGTACGGGGAAATATCAGGCTCGCACCTTGCGGTCTTCCCGGGCGACCTGGTACTCCCGGAGAATGCCGACCCCGACCGCCCCCTCCCCTGGTTCCCGGCATTTGACCTTGTTTCAGGACTTGATATGATGGTCCCGGCCCATGCGGTCTTCCACCCTGCCGCCCGGTCATTCGGGCCGTTCTTCAGGACGAACACGAATGGGATAGCCTCCGGGAACACCCTCGAGGAGGCGGTCTTCCACGCACTCGCAGAGATAATCGAGCGTGACGCGTGGTCCCTCGCCGAGGTGACCAGGAACACCGGTCCGCGGGTTACCGGCGTCGAGGAGGGGCTTGCAGAGGAGCTCCTCGGTAAGTTCGAAGCCGCTGGTGTCAACGTGGTCCTCCGTAACATCACAAGCGACCTCGGGATACCGACCATCGCTGCCGCGGCCGACGACCCTGTCCTCAGGGACCCGGCGCTCCTGACCATCGGGATGGGGACGCATACCAATGCAGGGATTGCCGTCCTGCGAGCCCTGACCGAGGTCGCCCAGAGCCGGCTGACCCAGATCCACGGGGCAAGGGAGGACACGACCGAGGCGAATTTCAGGCGGCAGATCGGGTATGACCGGGTGAAACGCCTGAACCGGTACTGGTACGAGGCGCAGGAGGAGGTCGCGTTCCGGGAGATCCACTCCTGTGACACCGATGATTTCCTCGACGATATAAAGGAGATATGCAACCGCCTGGTCCTGGCAGGAATGGACCGGGTACTCGTCGCTGACCTGACCCGTGAAGGGGTCGGGGTCCCGGTCGTGCGGGTCATTGTACCCGGCCTCGAGGTCTTTGCGATGGACCAGGAACGCATGGGAAAAAGGTGCAGGGATGCCAGAAGTCGTCGTGTTCCTCGGGCCAAGCCTGCGGCGTGAAGACGCAGAACGGATACTCTCTGCCGATTACCGTCCCCCGGCGGCCCGGGGGGACATACCGCAGGCGGTCGCTGACGGGGCGAGGGTCATCGGGCTTATCGACGGGGTGTTTTTCCAGGAATGCTCGGTCGGCCACCGCGAGATCCTCGCGGCACTCCGTCAGGGTGTGAAGGTGGTCGGGGCATCGAGCATGGGGGCGCTCCGGGCTTCTGAACTGGACGGCCTGGGCATGGAGGGGGTCGGTGAGGTGTACCGAAGGTACCGGAGCGGCGAGATCGTGGCCGATGACGAGGTCGCGCTGGTCTATGACCCGGAAAGCGGTCTTTCCCTCTCCGAACCGCTTGTGAACGTCAGGTATGCGGTGGAAATGGCTGAAGCCGAGGGTATCATATCCCATGAATCGGGGTGCGCCATAATCGCCGCGGCAGAAAAGATGTATTACCCTGACCGGACCTATGCCCGTATCTGTGCGCAGGCCGGGGAGGCTGCCGGCCACGGTCCTGTTGGGGACTTTTTCGCATTCGTCCGTTCAAGACGGCCGGACATCAAACGCGAGGACGCGTTGCTGGCCCTCTCACGCCTCGCGGAACTTGCCCGTGACCCTGGCATTGGTCCCCAAATTGTGGACCAGGGCCCTTCATGAGCCAGGAGGCCAGCCTCCAGGTTGGACAGGGAACATACCAAAAAGGGAGTATCGGGGGTATCGTGCAAGGGACGGTGGTGTCCCCGGTGACCGCGGGGAAGTCACTCCCGCGTACGTGTGTGCTGACGAGTATTCCAGAGAGTGGAGGCCGGCTCCCGTCCCGGAATGACCGGGAAACCGGGGAGGTCATTGACGTTCCGGGCCGCATGATGATGTGAATGGCGTCTTTTGGTGATATCTTCCGACCGGGTCATCCCCGGCGGGTCAAGGGTCGTGCAATTCCTATGGTGGTGAACGGCAGGCTCTTCCGGGTTGTGGCACCTGGTGTCAACCGGTTGCACCCTGGATGCAGTGAGGCATTTTATGGCAGAGCCGCGGTCCGGCGGGGTGCCGGAGTGTGCAGGCTTAGGGCGGTACCAGGCTCCTCGTGACAGGACCGGTGCCATGGGAACAGGCCGTGCCGGGCAGGAGCCCCCGGTCGGGTCTGCCGGCCCTGCGGTGGCTGATGTCCCGGACCGGCCGGGTCCGGTGTCCGCCGCCGTCCGGGTGAAGGGGGTTGGAGGCGTCCGGTTTCCGGTCAGGCCGGTCATGACATGTCCGCAGGCTGGGATACACCCTGTCATGCCATGGAGATAGGACATCATACAGACCTGGTCCCATTTTTTCACCATCCCTGATCCAGGAATGGCTGATCATTCTATTGACCCGTCAGGGAATAAAGGAAGCGTTGAGTGAAAGAAAAATTGCAGTCTTCAAGGGCATGAAATTCATAACAGGGCAATTATATTCGTTTTAGTCCCGGCCTTCACGAATGGTGGGAAAACTACACGGCCAGACGAATCTTCTGCCTTAAGGTGACCCGGAAATGCCGTAGTACAGGGAAAATGGCTGCCGTTACCCTCCAAGGATGTCTCCGGCCGAAAGAGGCCTCCGGGTAGAATGGCCGCACCTGTCAGGGGACCCTCCGACATATGCGGGACATGGTGGACAGGCCGGACTCCCGAGGGAGGTCGCTGGCTCCCACAACGGGGTCACTTCAGTAACTCCCGGGTACATTTACATCAGCTGGATGAGGAAGGATTCCATCTCCGGCCAGTTGTCGCCCGGGTGGGCAGTCCCTGTCAGCACCCGGGCCCGTTGGGTGGATAAGGGTGCATGGCCGGGAGGCAACCGGAAGACAGAGGAACGGGAGGAGGGGGCTCCGCTCCATCTCATTAAGATAATAATATCCGGGGTCACAGGCCCGGGAAATCAGAAAAAGAAGGTCGGAGGTGAGGGTGTCACAGGGGATATGGGGGATTATTTTGTCTTTACGACCGGGGTTATGACGAAGACCGATACGGCCTGGGGCCCGGTCATCATACCGCTCCCGCTTTTACATTGGCTGATCAGGGCCTGTCCCTTTACGAAGCGGACCGTCGTCCCGTTTCCTGCCTTGTCCTTGTACGTCATGCTGGCCCCTGGATTGAGCACCTTTGACATGACCTTCCTGCCGTCCTTCGTCAGGGTGATTCCGGCCGAGAGCGCCGGGGCAACGGTCCCCATGGACGTGTTGTACTTTTTACAGTCCGGGCTTGTTGTGTACGACACCGTGAGGTTGCCAGGCATGAGGTCGGCAAATCCTTCCTGTGGCTCACCTATGATTGCCTGGACGACCGCGGTCTTTTCTGATGCGTTTACCTTCGCGACCGTGATCCAGGGGCCGTTGTCTCCGCCGAGGTTCACGGCCCTGACCGTGTCGCCTTTCCTGATAAGGTTGAATAATGCCTTGTCAGGGACGGTACCGGTCTGCGATACGGGTGTTACCGGGGTCCAGGACGCAACCGCGCCGGATGCTGTGTAGTCAATGCCGTACCGGGCGGTCGTATCGATGGTCATGGTCCCGGCGGACGGGTTTAAGCTGGTGACGGTCCCGGTATATGCGGTCTCCAGGATGACAGCTGAGACCGGTCCGCAGGTTAGTGCCAGTGCAGCACATACCAGGGCGCAGCAGGCGATGATGTGTGTTCCGTTCATGGTATATCTCTTCCCAAAACCATTCCCTGTCGGGAGTGGCTGAACAGTATTGGGTTCACGACTGGATAAACCAGGCGTTGAGTGAGAGTTTTTTTTCACTCATACGGCCTTCGTTCTTGAAATGGTGCCATATAATTCCTTTTTGGTCGCACGGACTGGAATGAGTGAGGCAGCCCCTCCCCCTGGAGACAACCCCCGGCATTCAAGAGTGATGAAGGCCCACGGGAAAGGTGTGGTCCATGACAGGAGGGTTTTTCCATACCTCGTGACAGGCTGTTCCGGGCCGGTCTTCCGGGACTGAAGGAAGGGCCCTGTCAGCCCAGGCACGAGGCCGCCGTGCTGTACGGCCTTGCTTTCCTTTCTGTCCCGGTCGCCATTGCGCTGATAACCCTGCCATCAGGAGTCGCCCTCAGCAACGCTGCCCAGACTCTTTCCGCCCTTGTGTCGGCACTCATCGCCGCAGCCTGGCTCTCCCGCCCCCCGCACCGGACGGTTCACGCCCTGCATGTGCAGCCCGTGCAGCTCGCAGTAGTAGTCGTACACACCCGCCTCGACGAACGAGAACTCACACATCTGCCCCGGCGACAGGCCCTCATTCGGATCCAGGCACCAGATGCCTTCCAGCA
>CASGHA010000100.1 GCA_949319355.1 uncultured Methanospirillaceae archaeon
GAACCTGACTGCTTCCGGAAGAACAGGAGGGCCGACAGCGATTTTACGTCTCGTGAGGCGGGATGCAAATTCCTGGACCGCCCCCACCGGGCAGACCTGCCCGCAAAACAGCCTCCCCAGGAGGAAGGTCACAACAATGATGACAGAGATGATGAGTATACCCGGGGCCAGAGCCGTTGCAATGGAGACCCACCCGTTCATGTCCGGGAACATGAGAGGCATCAGGGGTGCTCCGAACACAAACCCGGCAAGGATGCTCAGGGAGAGGACCAGGAACTGATATCCCCGGGTCATCAGGCCCTTTCTCCACAGGCTCGCTGAAAGGACCGTCGCACCCAGGATAAACACCAGCACGAACCAGAGCACCGGGGCAGACTCCGGCATGAGCAGCCAGAGAAGGAGTACGCTCACCAGAACGCCGAACATTGCCGTCACCAGGACAGGGCGCCGGGCACGGTCTGTATTCCGTCCCGGTATCCCGTACCTCTGGACTGCGAGACCTACCACAAATACGCTGATGAAGAGCAGGATGCCTGCCAGGAGGAGACCGGGGGCAATAACCGGGTGCCAGGCGGGCAGCTGGCCGCCGGGAACCGCGAACGGTACGGGCGTGTCGGTCAGGACCGGCACCGGTTGATGAAGACCAGGGACTGAAGCGACGATCTGCCCGGATGATGGTGCGGGTGATGGCGGAAGGGTTGTAGGGACGACGAGCTGTGTCTTCGGGGCAGGCGGAGCTGCTCCCGAAAGGGTGTAATCGCAGAGAGAGTTTGCATCGGCATCGGTGTAGAGAAAACAACGGCCAGGATAAGGGCAGCCCGACCTCCCCTTCGGGCAGATGGCCGCACACACAGGCGGGGCGAGGAACAGGGAGAACGGCAGCAGCATTACCAGGAGCCTGGCCGCTTTTTTGAGCACCTGAAGACTCCGGGCCCGGATATCATGAGGGATCATGACGTGATAGTACTCCCCTGCAATGTAATATAAACTTTACAATATGTGCAATAAACATTACATATCTGACCTTTCATTCCCGTATCCCAGGATTCCCGGGGGATATCCCAAATCCTGTCGATGGCAGATCAATACGGGTAAATAATCAGAATATCCCGCGATACGTCTTAATGCAATAGTTCAGTGCAATACCAAGGAGCCTGGAGTCAGATGGAAAAGAAGTCTTTTCTAAAACGTATCCCGGGAAAAAAGATATCAGCAGGATTTATCCCAGTATCGCTTCCAGTTTGGTGATGATGAGACCTGATACCGGGAAATAGCCTTCGAAGGGAAAGGCCTCACCGGGGGTTCCTGCTGCGAATTCGAGGTCTTCATCGCTGATCCCATACTCGTCGTGGTCGACCTGCCCGCAGGAATAGAGGTTTCCGGCAGTCATTATCCGGTGAAGGGAATATTCTCCCTGATGAAACCGGATGAAGTAATATGAAGACTGGATCACCGGCTGGCCATATTCCTCGAGACGTTCGATCATCTGCTCGTAATCAAGCAGGTCGGGGATATTCTCTTCCAACTGCCCTGGATACTCATACCTGGGCAGAAGGTCCTTGTTGTCTTGTTGTTCCAGGGTTAACATAACAGAGCCTCCGCTCATTTGTTCTCAAGCGCCGTTTGCTCATGCATATTTCAAAAACAAGCCCTCTTCTTTCAATGAGGGCCTGGTGCCCGGAGCCTGTTACGATACCGGTGTACCTGGAACAGGCTGGACGTACCGCGGATAACAGTGACTTTTGATTGTGACCACCCCGTCCTGTCTGCCGCCTCACCTGCCTGACTGGCAAAAGGAAATTATCGGCTCTCCCGTACTCCGGGAAGACTTCCTGCCAGGGGGGTTGAGAGCGGTGACAAAAAGATACTTCCTTCCTGTACTATATATACTTATTGTAAGACGCACATTGTGCTGACCAAACGACAGAACACCTGGGTAACAGGACCAGGAAAAAGATGTACCGGTTCATCTCCAGACAAGAATCCCGGGTTTTGGCGGAATTGATCCAAAAAATTACGCTTGTTCCGCCGCCTTCACGAGAGCGGCAAGCTCTCCAGCCTTCAGGTCCTCATCAAGGTCTTTTTTCGTGAACGTAATGTCACCGGTGATGCGGAGGCCCTTTCCAATGAGCGTTTTTTTCAGTTCCTCTATGGTATCCCCTGCTTTTCCACCGCATGTCGCAAAGAGAACGGCTTTTTTCCCGTTGCACCCGGATAGTGCAGCGGTTGCAGCATTGACCGGCGGGGCGGCACGGAACGCCCATACCGGGGTCCCGATGACGACAAGGTCATATGGAGAGACATCGATCGTTTCCCGGTCGATGGGGTCGGCATCGCCCCGCCTGGCCCTCATGCACCCGACTGTGTAGGCAGTCAGCTTGGAATAGGGTTTTTTTGCGTGTATTTCAATGAGATCGGCCCCACAGGATGCTGCAAGAGATTCTGCGACACTGCGGGTGACCCCTGAATACGAGTAAAAAATGATACAGGTCTTCATACCAGTCCTTCGGTTGCCCGGTTACTTATGTTTAGCGGGACAATCGGGATAAAAAGAGAGATTATTGCTTTTTTCTCATGAGGACCGGTTCTCACGCCGGACTGCTGCCGCAGGGTCAGCTCCAGACGCTCTTCCAGTTCTCAGCCTGGGGAGAGTTTCCACTGTCGACCAGCCAGTTCGTTTTAGCGGCCATGTCCCACTCCTCCCATCCCGGCGGATACAGCATCTGGGTGACCGGGTCATACATCCATCCAGCCGGGAGCCGCCCGCTGCTGTCCCATCCCGGGTCAATCTGGGTCGGGAGGACCTTCACCGAGGGTGTCACAGGAGTCTGCTTGCTGCCCGGCTGGAGCAGCCCGCCGTACCGGTCCCTGAAGGACGACGACCCTTCCACGGCAGGCGTTGCCGTCACAGTGAGTGTTGGTGTCGGGCTGGCGGTCGGTGTGGGTGTGGTCCGGGTCATGACAGGTTTTTTCGTGAACGTTACCTTCGGCTTGAATGGAATGGCTGAACGGGTCGGGACAGGTGTTTTCGTTACGGTTATGGCGGGTGTCGGTGTTGCAGTAACGGTTGGTGTAGGCTGTGGCTCGGACCCGATGGTATTCTTCAGGTACAGGCTGCGAAAGGTCGTCCCACTGGGAAACACGAAGGCAGACATGGGTGCTATAATGAGCAGCACCGCCACGAGGACTGCGACGATGATACATATCCTGAAAGATTTCATACACTTCCCCCTCTGTATCGCTTCCGGAGATGTTTATCCTGGCCCCAGATACCCTGGAATGGCCCCGGCACCTTGTGGAACAGGAGCGAGGCCTGAACCCGGAAATCCGGAATCCGGCATCAGGGCACCCAAGGGTTTCAGGTACCGCACATCCCTGGGGGAAACGATATGGTACATCTGTACGTGGCCACCATTTACATCCTTTTCCCTTTTGTCATATTTATACAGGACATTTTCCGATACCAAGCGCTTTCCATCCACCACCGCATGAACCTTGCTATTATGGCACTTCCCCCAGCTGAACGGGAGCCGATGCGACCCGCATCCTTGCCCTGGTCCCGGGAAGTGACGATATCCTCTTCAAACGACGAAATAAACCGGGTTTCGTGGCACGCATGATGATGGACCGGTCCGACCGGGTGGCTCCCTCACATAATTTCATATCCGCAGACTGATCCAATGATATATCCACGTCAGGACCTGGCAGGAGGCATATCACAATGAAAAACGGAAGCTGTGAAGGTGATGTCCCGCATATCGACCAGAGAGGAAAGAAACGGATCCGCGAGCTGGCGCTCCGGGAAGGGACGCCGGTTTTCATCATCGACCATGAGAAGATCCGGCAGAACTACCGGGAATTCAAGGCCCATATGCCTGATGTCCAGATTTACTACGCAGTAAAGGCTAATTCGAACCCTGAAATCGTACATACCCTTTATGAGCTGGGCTGTAGTTTCGATGTGGCCTCCATGCCCGAGTTCAAGGTCGTCTACGAAAATATCCGTGATATGCCCGAAAAAAAGCGGCAGGAATGGATCTGGGACAACATCATTTATGCGAATACCATCAAGCCAATCGATACCTTAAAGGCCCTTGACCAGTACCAGCCGCTTGTTACCTTTGACAACCCCGAGGAACTGAAGAAAATAAAAACTCATGCACCGCATGCAGGGCTTGTCCTCAGGATCCGCGTTCCCAACACCGGATCGATGGTGGAGCTCTCCTCGAAGTTCGGGGCAGACCCGGGCGAAGCAGTCGACCTCATCGCCAGCGCCTTTGAGATGGGGCTCGGGGTCGAAGGCCTCAGTTTCCATGTCGGAAGCCAGTGCACCAACTTCGATAACTATGTCCAGGCGCTCCAGCTGTCTTCGGATATCATGAATGAAACCGAGGCAAGAACGGGCCAGTCAATACGGATCCTCGATATCGGGGGAGGTTTCCCGGTCGCATACCACCCCGAGGTGAAACCAGTCGAAGTCCTTGCTGAAAAGCTGAACAAGGAGATAGGGCGCCTCTTCCCGCCTGACATCCAGATCCTCGCCGAGCCGGGCCGCTACCTCGTGGCGAATGCATGTACCCTCGTCGCAAGCGTCATCGGAAAAGCGTTCCGCGACGGAAAGCCCTGCTATTACATCAATGACGGTGTCTACCATACCTATTCCGGGCAGGTCTTTGACCATAACACGTACCCGGTACTGGCATTCGAGCAGGGTCCGACCAGGATTTCAGCGGTATTCGGGCCGACCTGTGATGCATTCGACACCATCACACTCAGTGCTGACCTCCCTGACCTGGAGATCGGGGACCTGGTCTATTCCGAGAACATCGGGGCGTACTCCATCGCCTCTTCAACCTATTTCAACGGGTTCCCGCCGGCGAAAGTCGTACATATCAACAAGTGAAGAAGCCTGGCTGCAATCCGGCCCGGGAAACCCTGATATCCTTTTAAACCAACGTCCTTTAACCCAAGACAACCGTTTCTGATAGAGCCCGGATCCGCCCGCCCTCTGAGCCATTCAGACGGGGGCGGGGCTATCTGGAGTGCATACTGATGGTCCGGCATCCAAAGGGGATATCGGGGAGAGGGCGTGTGAACGATCTGCCCGGAGGGAGTCGGAGGATGGAGACGCTTCATCGGGCATCATCGCCATTTATCTGAAAGGAGGTCAGATGAGTGCGTAACGGCGGGAGCTGCCTGATCGATAAAAAGGGGGATTGATTATTGTGTGGCACCGCAGCCACTGCAGAACTTGGCATCTGCCTCGATCTTCAGGCCACAGGAGGAACAGAACTTTTCTCCTCCGACCCCTGATGAAGGTGCTGCACTGTATCCGGGAGCGGGGGTCCTTGTGACATCATAGGTCATAACGGAGTCCTTGAGCCGTTTGACCATTTTATCCGGGGCATCCTGCCACATGATATAGACCAGTGCACCGAGGATACAGATCCCAATCAACAGGCCGAGCCCCCCGAGGAGGTATGCAAAAACAAGGACGAGGATAACTCCTCCTATCCCTGCGATGGCAAGGCTCCCGGTATCGGGGTTCACCTCGAGGTTGATGCTGGTCTTCCCGTTCTGGAGGACATTGATCCGTGCCTCCCCGAGGAACTTGGCCATGATGTCCTTCCTCTGCATGGTAAATTCAAGCCTCGCAGGGGGGGTCTGGTTGGTCAGTTCAGCGGCATTGTTCTCAAGTGCATTGAAGACCGCGTTGTATGCGTCCTGTTGGCTCCGTTCTACGGTAAAGGAACTGCTTGCACCCATGTGATCACGTTCCGGTTCGAAGTACTCATCACCCGGTTGGCTTATATTGATTATGATTATATAAACAGGGCACACGGCGGGTAAACAGGAATGAAGGCCCGGACCGCCAGGACAGATCATCGGGATGATAATAGCAGAATACTCAGCAGCCCCTGACGGGATAGATCCCTCCTGGCTGGTCATTATTCAGTCATTAAGAGAGAAATGCGACCCCAGACGGACCAAAATATCAATAACACCGGCACACCTTGTATCCTCCATGGGTGAACGGAAGATCGAGACCGTCTGTGGATATTCCTGCAGCGATTGTAACCACCAGGGAAACGAATGTCCGGGTTGTAGTCCAACCCGGGGAAGACCGTTCTGGACGGCGTTTGTCGGTGTCGAAGCCTGCCCGGTGTATTCCTGTTGTGTGGACGAACGGAAGTTCCCCCACTGCGGCAGGTGTCCCGACCTGCTCTGCGAACGGTTCACCAGGTTCAAAGATCCGGGAATGACCGACGATGAGGCCAGGGCGGCGCTGGAAAGCATGGAGAAGGAATTAAGAAGCAGGACCTGAAGGATCCGGTTCCGGTTATATCACCTGACCGGACCTCCTTTTCATTGAGACTCCTGGACGACGGGACCTCTGAAACAGGAACCTTATTATCTGCCAGGAATCAATGCTCTCATGGTCCAGGTCATCCTCAGACCGTGAGGAATCCATCCCTTTATCCATACAATCGTTTTCGATCTTTTAGTTGGTATTGCTCAACATAAAAATACTGAACGATGCTCAGCAATTATTTTACCTTTTGACCTCGAACTTTTCACCACGACCGGCCTTCAGCCCCGGTCCCAGAGGAAGGACGGAGATCAACCAATGGATGAGTCACCCGGCAGAGTCCCTGCCATGATAATGCTTGCAGGCCTGGCCTGCATGCTGCTGTTAATCGCCTGTAGTTGTGCTTCAGATTTTGATTTACCCCCACGGGATTACCACAAAGCGAACCCCGGAAACCAGCAGCTCGTTGCCGTGGGGTCAGGTGATGGGTCAGGCGACATTTCTGATGTCGGAAGCATCGTAGGCTCGCCCGACCTGTTCGCTCAGGCTCAGAAACCGATGACGATTTCGGTGCCCTCCTTAACCACGGTTTCGACAGGGACGGCTACAACAGGGAATACCGGGTCCGGTGGTACGACCCTGACGACAACCGGGACGGGGGTCACAGGCCTCCAGTCCGGGCTTGCCACGAAGAGTACCGGAAGCGTGCTCCTGACATCGAAGGGAGCGGTAACGACCTCGTCCAGGAAGACCGGAACCGTTTTAGGTACCGGGAGCCTCCAGACCGGTTCGAAAGGGAGTACCAAGTCGGCGAACCTGACGGGGACCACCGTCGCATCAAACCCGCAAAAGACCTGCACTGGCATCAACTGTAGCGTAAAATCAGGGATTTCCCTCGATTCGGGAATTGCCGCGGTTGGGGGGAAGGTGAGCAAGGGTTCCGGAGGCACGACGGCAAAATGCCCTGCCGACAAACCAGTCCAGACATGCAACACGAACAGCCTCACCGGGAAAACCGAGTGCACCTGTTCGGCACTGACAGCAGTGCCAGCCACCGATCCCCATGCCGGGCAGAAGTGGTGCGAGCCGATAAAGTGTTACCGGTCTGAGATAACAGCAAACGGAAAGAAACTCGTCATGACAGGGGTAGCTGGTGGCGAGTGGGTCGGTGCCGATGCAGACTGCCCTGATTGCTCATCAAAGGCAGGACCGGGGTCAGCTCCATCCGCGTCGCAGGCGTTTTGTGATTCCTTTACAGGCGTCGAGAAGGAACAATGCGAAAAATGCGGTTCGACAAACCAGACTGAATTCTTTATCTGCAAGGCTGCCAATTCTGGTTATTACAACACTGGATTATATCGATGAAGACTCCCGC
>CASGHA010000101.1 GCA_949319355.1 uncultured Methanospirillaceae archaeon
TTATCGGGCTTTTCCAAAGAGTCATTGGAAAAGGATTCGTACTACGAATATGGTAGAAAGGGTTAATGCTGAAATCAAACGTCGCAGCAGGGTTGTTGGTGCATTTCCTAGTTCTGATTCTGTTGTAAGGCTTATTGGGTCCATACTCATAAATATGAACGAGGAGTGGATTACAGGAAATCGTTACCTGAATATGAGTGAATTCGAGTGTCAAAGCCAGGATTGTGAGTTTACAGTTTGCCCTGTGAATAATGAGGTTGAATAATCCTATCGAGGAACGATAAACGCCGCCGCCCCCGAAGGACGCCCCGGCGGCGGTTTAGTAGCGGTAGTGGATACTCAAAAAAGTTGCACTGGAAATGATATCGTTACTGTTAGAGTAGTTTCGCTTGGTTTTTCTGGTGGTGATACCCTGAGTTATGTACAGGATTGGTGTTTCGTTTTTACAGCCACATCTTTACACTACCGTCGGATGCAGGGAAAAACATTTATTTTTATCGAGAAGGCTTCAATGTTTTACTTCACGGTGCCACTCTTCTGATAGAGGAGTATCTCGTGACGGGTCAAGGAGTACCTCGTTGGGCAGACCTGACAGTGCCACGGCCGCGAGAGCGCCGATTCTTCCCTTCCCTCCTTTTAGAATAACAGCGTTTTCACACGCTGTTTTTTCCGCCAGGTCAGCCGTGACCATACGGCTGCGTGCCGCCAGCCCGTAGATTCGAAGAGTATCAGGAATTCGGAACCCTTTCTTGATGGCCATACCCCATTCGGAAGAGTACGCCTCGTCAGATACAAAAGCAGCTCCTTTTTCCGCTAGTTCTGCCGTCAGCTCGGGAGGTGCTGCCACTTCGACGATACTGCATGAATTCCCCGCAGTCCTTTCCGGAACTTCAGGATAGAGCATGACAATGTGGTGACCTATCGGGTAAACCCCGTAAATACCAGACAGATATTGCAAAAGGGCGATTGCAAGGGCAAACGTCGCTCCTTCGCCTGCTGCATCGGTATCATCAATCCCAAAAACCAGGTGTGCCAGGGCACGGGTATATATTTCACCCTCAAGAACGGTTCCCTTTCGCTCGACCCTTATGTCCAGGACCCCGTCGGCATAAGACATCATGTCTGATAGGGAGTATGCCGGGCCCCCGATGCTCCTTATCTTCTGGACCACCTGACCGCCCTCAAGCCTTATACCCCCTATTCCAACAGCGGATTCTGGGAAGCTGCCTATTGTAACGGGAATTTCACCCACATGGGCACATTCCCTGAGGAGTGTCCCGTCTCTCCTGACCGCACACAGGGGGCCTCCTGCCAGGGCATGGTGATGACCACAGAACGCGGCACATGCCGAACTCATGCATTCATGAAAGATCTCGACCATGTCTCCATCAACCGTCGTGAAAATCCGTCTGCAGGCGCTTTGCGGAATTACACTCCTTGAGGTATAACGTGCCGGGGTACGCCCTGACTGCGGTCGTTTTACAATGATACACCCCTCATCGGCAAGCCGGTTAATCCAGTCCTGTGCCGTGCTCCTCGGGGCATCAGCCGCACGCTGAAAATCCGAAACGGTAAAAAATCCTTTTTGAATAGATAGTTGCCGCATCAGGCGAAGATATTGCCTGCGACGCTCAAGCACGCCCTGCATACATGCGTTTAATAAAGAGGATATCGCCGATGATTGCACTTGCCGTTTCTTTTGATCCAGCACCCTTGCCAATCAGGGTTATATCTCCTGCAAGGTCGGTTGAGAGGGTGAGGGCGTTGAGCGTCCCGTTCAGCACCAGCGGGTGGTCCCTCGGGAGGATTCTGGGAGAAACACGGAGAAGATTTTTATTGGGAACCGCCTCTCCCAAAAGCCTGATGGTGCAGTCCTGCTCCTCAGCAAGCCTTATTGCGGCGGTGGTGAGAAGGTCGATGCCAGTTACCTCGACATCTGACAAACCCACATTCATATTCCAAATGGTATTGGCCAGGATCACGACCTTGATGGCTGCATCGATACCTTTGACGTCATAGGTCGGGTCTGCCTCTGCGTATCCAAGCTCACGGGCCTCGATAAGCGCCTGTTCATAACTCAATCCCTCTTCTGCCATCCTTGTCAGGATGTAATTGCACGTCCCGTTTAAAACCCCATATATTGCATTGATCCGGTTGCCTGCAAGCCCGTTCTCTATGGTATGCATAACGGGTATTGCACCGGCCACGGTTGCTTCATACCTCAGGCTGACGTCATGTTCACGGGCAAGTGCCTTGAGCTCCCTGAAATGAAGGGCAAGAGGGCCCTTGTTTGATGTGACGACATGCCGCCCTCTCATAATCGCCTCACGTATGTGCGATGTGGCGGGTTCGCCTGTCGTCGCATTCGTTGTGGTCACTTCCACAAGGACATCATAATCCGCCTGCCTTACAACGTCGATAGGAGTGATCCCAGGATTACCACATATTCCCTTTTCTCGTTTTATTGTCATGACTTTCCCGGGATCGATCCCTGAGGGATCGACAATACCGCTTTTAGAATCAGCGATGCCGGTTACTGTGAAGGGGAGGTCTTTCTCCATGATCGAGGCCAGGACGCCTCTTCCAACCGACCCCATACCAAGAATGACGATTCTCACGCTGCACCGTCCAGTGGTTCAATCAACAGGAGCTCCTTCTCCTTTGAAACTGCCCGGAGGATCTCCAGTGCGCGCTCCATGTCATCCCGGCTCACAGCCCTTACGATGAGGCGTGCTGAAGAACGTTCCTGGACAGCAGGCATGACGATATTGAGCTCGGTAATCTCGGCAAACCCTGTCCGGTCAATCTGGTCAACGGTATCTGCAATGTCGGTGTGCATGAGATGCCCGATGAGGATCACTGTTTCCTTGTAAACCAGTCTTTCCTCGCCGATTCGCTGAATACTAACCCCGGTTTCCTTCAAGCGGGAGACAAGTTCAGGTATCCGGAGTTCGTCTATCTCGAGCACGATCTGGACACCAAGCGTGTCAGCATGCGAAGCCCGGTCATGCTGATGGATAACCGCAACAATGTTTCCCCCGACATCTGATATAGGCCGGAGAGCGGCTACGAGCTGCCCTGGCGTGTCCTTCATCTCAAGTTTCATGGAGAGTTGCACGGGACACCTTCCCTGGTGATAACTTCGCCTCTCCGGATTATAAGCCTTTTATCTGCCGCCTTCCATCAAGGCAACGTTACGAAATCATGTCAGCAGGGAAAAGATTGTTATGCCGGGTGCTGAAAGTCTTACGGCAGAATCTGGCAGGTGGACCGGTACGGGTATCACTCAAAGGCCTGTCTGCGGGTTGGATTATGAAAAAGGCATATTTAATTGTCATTGCATGCGCAATCGTGCTTGCAACGTTCCCAATGGTGGTATCGGCAGGGTGCGGTTGCCAGAGTGGGGTAGTGATCGACATTTCGACCCCGGTAGTACCCCCGACTCTTCAGGGTATGTTTGTCGGTGGGACGGCCGCGTGCACGAACAGCCAGTTGTGCAGCCAGAAGCTGGGATCGACATCTTCGCAGCCGATGCCATGCATCGGGACAAATTGTCAGGGCAAACAGTTGAACAAGTTCGGGAAAAGTTCTCTCCTGGGAAAAATAGGCAGGAACTAGGACCATTTTCTTTCATTTCTCTTAATAATCAGAAACAGATTCTATGCGTTCCTAATACCTGGAACGACAGTCCGGCCATTCATCCGGGGCCTTATTCCAAAGATCGCCCTTAATACGGGATTAACCAGAATTTTTCCACGATATCAACCGGATCCTGGAATGCCTCATTAAGGACTGCGACGAGGAGTGGATCTGATACATGCATCAAGGCACAACACCATCGGGGGATAGTGTTTCCAGGATGATGGGAGCATGTTGTTCCGGACCGCCATTGCGCAATGGTCTCCAGGGTATGAAAACTGATAAATAGTGCAATTTTTACAATCCTAGTTAAAATAAATGGATTGTTTATAGAGATAGAATTTTATATAGAGAGGTAGAAGATGTCTTCGTATATGGCACAGGATATCGTATCAGAGCTCCTTGAGCGGATCGAAGCTGACCTAGTGAAGTTCATCAGGTTACAGTTCACCGACATCCAGGGGCAGGCAAAAAATGTGGCAATACCGGTTGAACAGGCTGAAAAAGCATTAACAGAAGGGATCTGGTTCGATGGGTCCTCCATTGAAGGGTTCGCCAGGATCGAGGAATCGGATATGCTTTTAAAGCCGGATCCCGCTACCTATGCAATACTTCCATGGAGGCCCTCCGAACAAAGGGTCGCCCGGTTTATCTGCGATATCTACACCTATGGGGACAAACCTTTCGAGGGGGACCCGAGGTATATCCTCAAGAAAACCCTTGCAGAGGCTGAAAAAATGGGCTTTTCATTCAATACCGGCCCAGAACTCGAATTTTTCCTCTTCCAGCTCGTAAACGGCATGCCATCGGTAAAATACCAGGACTTTGGTGGCTATTTCGATCTTGCACCCGTCGACCTTGCGGAGGACGTACGGAGGGACATCGTTTTTGCCCTGACCAATATGGGCTTTGAGATCGAGGCTTCCCATCATGAAGTCGCGGAAAGCCAGCATGAAATTGATTTCAAATATAGTGACGCCCTGAAAACGGCAGACAGGGTAATCACCTTCAAGTTTGCAACCAAGTCAATCGCCCTGAAGGCAGGCCTGAACGCGACCTTCATGGCAAAACCAATCGGGGGAATAAACGGCAGCGGGATGCACACCCACGGTTCACTCATGAAAGGCGGAAAAAATGCGTTTTTTGACCCAAAGGGACCAAAACAGCTCTCAGATACCGCGATGTATTACATCGGGGGGTTGCTTGAGCATGCAAAGGCAATTACCAGGGTGGCAAACCCAACCATCAACTCATACAAACGCCTTGTCCCAGGGTACGAAGCCCCAGTATACATCACCTGGTCGGCAGCGAACAGGTCTGCCCTTGTAAGAGTCCCGGCAGCACGTGGAAACAGTACGCGTGCTGAGTTACGCTCACCCGATCCCATGTGCAACCCGTACCTTACCTTTGCAGTGATGCTTGCATCTGCCCTTGATGGAATTAAAAGAAAAATTGAGCCCCCCGAGCCTACCGATGTCAATATTTACCACCTCTCAGCGGTGGAAAGGAAGAAAATGGGAATCGAGATGCTACCAGGCAGCCTGACTGAAGCCAGCGATGCCCTGAACGCCGACGATGTCCTCACGAAAATTCTTGGTACCCATGTTATCGAGAACCTTAACCGGATCTGCCAGATAGAGTCGGACAGCTACCGGATGACCGTTCATCCCTGGGAACTTGACCGGTATCTTGCAACATATTAAATTTTTTTTCATGGCAATGGATAATTATAAAAAATATAGATAATTACTTCCTTCCATCATTGATCAATTATGGCTGTTGATAGTGGATCTACTACCGCCTGGCTCCTTGCTGCTACGGCCCTTGTCATGCTCATGACACCAGGAGTCGGTTTTTTCTATGGAGGACTCGTCAGGAAGAAGAATTTCATCTCGATGGTGATGTTGTCCTTCATTGCATTCGCCCTGGTTTCCATTCAATGGATTACCGTTGGGTACTCCCTTTCCTTTGGGCCTGATATTGCCGGGCTCATCGGAGGTACTGAGTTCCTGGGCCTTGCCAATGTCGCACTGGAACCGGGGCCTGCTGGATATGCTCCAATGCTATTCATGATGTATCAGTTGACCTTTGCAGCGGTTACCCTGGCAATCGTTACTTCAGGGATGGCGGAACGGATTAAACTCTCGTCTTTCATCGTCTTTTCCCTTTTATGGACTACGCTGGTCTATGACCCCCTCTGTCACTGGGTCTGGGGTGGTGGCTGGCTCTCGCAGTTCGGGGTGATTGATTTTGCAGGGGGACTCGTTGTACATATATCTGCGGGTTTCGCTGCTCTGGCACTGGCAATCGCAATAGGGAACAGGTCTGGGTTCGGGACCTACTCCATGGAGCCGCATAACAGGCCGATGACCCTTCTCGGAGTCGGCCTCCTGTGGTTCGGGTGGTTCGGGTTCAACGGGGGTTCCGCGCTTGCTGCGAACGGAATTGCAGTGAACGCCATCGTCGTAACCAACACAGCCGCTGCGGCAGGGTCGCTTGCATGGCTGGGGGCCTCCTGGTATACTGGTCGACCGTCATCCCTCGGGATCATGACCGGGGCGGTCGCCGGCCTCGGGGCCATTACGCCCGCGGCAGGATTTGTCAATATCTGGGGAGCTATCATCATCGGCGTTGTAGCGAGTCTTATCTGTTACAAAGCGATGCTCTGGCGAGTCACCCGGCATTGG
>CASGHA010000102.1 GCA_949319355.1 uncultured Methanospirillaceae archaeon
GGTCGCTGGATATGCCCACACTTCTGTAATTCCCATCCTCATGCGGGTGATACCGTCGCCATGCAGACCGGTCACGGTGGCGACCTCATGGCACTTGTCACCCCGCCGGATGGCCTGAAACACCGGGTCCTCAGATCAACCCCTTATGAGCAGTTGACAATGGGCATGAGGTCCAGCCTCATCTCCATGACAGGGTCAGGAACTGCCGGGTGTGCCGATTTCCGTGAGGGGGGGATCGAGGGAGTACAGGCATTCCGTGATGCATCGCAGGACCTCCCTCTGGAGACGGTTATCTTCGGCAGGGATGGGGGGGAGGCGATAGCAGACGGTGTCGGAATCAGCAGCACCCGTGACGTTCCGGGTGCTGCCGGGCTCGCGGAAGAGGCACGGAGGACGGGGAAACTGGTCGCGGTCCATGCAGGCGAGAGGGACCGGGATGATATCCCTGACGCTCTCTCACTATCCCCGGACCTCATCGTCCATTTTACCCATGCATCCAGGAAAGACATTACCTGGTGTGCAGACAGACAGGTCCCGATCGCAGTGTGCGCACGTTCGAACGGGATGCTCGGGGTGGCCGGTTCATCGCGCCATCCTCCCCTCGCAGAGATGATTGAGTCAGGGTGTAGACTGCTCATTGGAACGGATAACGTGATGTTTGTCCAGCCTGACCTATTTTCCGAGATGCAGTTCATCGCATATGCCTACGGAATTGAACCGCGTGAGATCCTGAGGTCAGCTGTGCGCGGTTTTGATGTCTTCAGGGAACCCAATTGGATAGAGGAAGGAAATATGGCCTCTTTTTTCTGGATAGAGACCGAAAAAACGAATTTCAGGTACACTCACGACCCGGTCGCAACCCTCGTGAAACGCGGCTCGGCAGCCAATATCTCAGGTAATGTTTTTAGTTTGCATTAAACAATAATATTGGCAGTTTTATCACGAGTGGTCTCATGTTTCACTCAATTCTTGTTGCAATCGACGGGTCCCGGGCAAGCGAGGGAGCTTTAGAAATGGCGGTGCATGAAGCACAGACCTGGAAAGCTTCCCTTCATATTGCATATATCGTTGAAACGGGATTGTTCGCGTCTGTCCCGCTGGACAACACGGTCGAGGTAATGTACAGCATGCTGGAAAAGGAGGGTGCATGTGCACTTGAAAAGGCAAAGGAAAAGGCTGCCGAAAAGGGCGTCACCACTGCCGTCTATACCCGCCAGGGACATGCCGGTTCTGAAATCCTTAAGCTGGCCAAGGAAGTCAGGGCAGATCTCATCATCATGGGATCCCACGGCAAAAGCGAGGTCGACCGTCTCCTCCTCGGTAGTGTGAGCTCCTTCGTGGTATCACACAGCCCTGTCACAACCATGGTGGTGAGATCATAACCACCGGGCGTGTTGTATCAGAGTTCATGACCTCGGACGTGGTCACGGTCGAGATACCCGGCAACCGTGACGATGTATTAAAGATACTGAAAAGAACAGGGATCTCCGGGGTCCCGGTCCTGAAAGGCGGAAAACCCATTGGGATTATCACGAGAAAAGACCTCCTCCACAAGTCCGAAGAGACCCAGCTCGGGCTTCTCATGACACCCGACCCCCTGACGATCAGTCCAGATGCCCCCATCGAGCAGGCAGCTGAAATCCTTGTAAAGAACCATATCCGCCGTCTGCCCGTGCTTG
This sequence comes from uncultured Methanospirillaceae archaeon, assembly GCA_949319355.1. Lineage (GTDB taxonomy): Archaea > Halobacteriota > Methanomicrobia > Methanomicrobiales > Methanospirillaceae > KLAP105. The sequence goes on from CASGHA010000102.1 coordinate 1,680, forward strand.
ACGGGGACCACCTCGCAGGTCTTATCAGCGTTGCAGACCTCATAACCGCCATCTCCCAACTCCGGATCAAGGACGAGATCAAGTCGGAGTACATGAGCAGGACATATGCCCTTTGGGAGGAGACACCCCTGCCCCTCGTCGGGAGGGTCATGGAGATATCTGGTTTCGAGGCCATCCCTATTCTTGATGCCGAAAGCCGCCTTCAGGGCATCATCTCTGAAAGGGACCTCATCAGGAACTCGAGTATCGAGGACTCGGTGGAGGTGAGTGATTTCTCGAACGGGACTGATGATGACGAATGGACCTGGGAGAGCATCAGGGACATGCATTCCATAAGTTACGGAATCTCAAAGGTCCAGCTCCCGATGAGGCCGGTGAAGACGGCCATGGTCAGGAATGTTGTCGCAATCCCACCGAATGCAGAAGTCAGTGAATGCGCCCTGAAAATGAAAAGGGCCAGGGTGGATCAGATCCCCGTGGTAAATGGTGAGAAAAAGCTCGTAGGAATGCTTTTTGACCGGGAGCTCATCCGGGTCCTGTGCACAGCACAATAGAATACCTTTTTAATTGCCCAAACCCATTTAATTAATATCGCGCTTTTGAAGCATTTTCACAGCGTTTACAGTTTTGGGGTGTTTCAATGAATCATCCGTACCAGGAACCTATGACCGGTACGACAACCGTCGGCCTGATTTTCGAAGACGGCGTCGTCCTGGCAACCGAAAGGAGGGCGACGATGGGTTATTTCATCGCCTCCAAGAAAGCCAAGAAGATATATCAGATCTCAGAGCGGATCGGAATGACGACGGCCGGAGGAGTGGGTGATGCCCAACAGCTGGCCAGAATCATGACCGTTGAGTGCAGCCTTTATGCCATAAGGAGAGGCCGTACGATCCAGGTCAGGGCAGCATCGACACTGCTCTCGAACCTCCTGAACATGAACCGGTATTACCCGTATTATGTCCAGCTCCTGATTGGGGGGGTTGATGATTCCGGACCGGTCCTGTACTCCGTTGACGCACTCGGCGGGGCCGGGCAGGAAGATGACATCGTTGCGACTGGATCGGGTTCGCCCATGGCTTACGGGGTCCTCGAAGACCGTTTCCGGAAGGACATGTCTGAGGACGAAGCGGTCGAACTTGCCATCCGGGCACTCAAGTCGGCCATGAAACGTGACGCAGGTTCAGGGGAAGGTTACCATTGCGTCGTCATCACACGAGACCATTACAGGGAAGTAACGGAAGACGAGATGCAGAACAAACTGACTGCAATTACCGCATAATCACTTTTTTTTAAGGACTGATCTTTCTCATGCTTATTGAAGAGCGGCTCAAAGAGCTCAAGGATAAAATAAACGAAAAAGTGCCGAGAGGCATCAACGTAACCCAGGTGGAGTTTGAAGGTCCGGAGCTCGTCATCTATACCGATGACCCGAAAAAGTTCGCCGATGAGGCTGACCTCATCAGGGTACTGGCCCGCGACCTGCGCAAACGAATCGTCGTCAGACCGACAAAACTCGAGGAGCCTGAACGGGCTGCCGACCAGATCAGGTCTGTGGTAACGGAAAACGCCGGAATTACGGATATATTCTTTGACATCGACACAGGAGAGGTCGTTATCGAGGCCGAGAAACCCGGAGTGGTCATCGGCAAGAATGGTGCGACGTTGCGGGAGATAACCCGGCACATCGGCTGGACCCCGAAAGTGGTCAGGACGCCCCCAATCGAGTCCAACACGGTCAAACAGATCAGGCAGTACCTCCGCTCGGTCAAGGAGGAACGAAAAGAACTGATGAGGACCATCGGGAGACGCATCCACCGCGACCAGACCTCCAAGGACCAGTGGGTCCGTGTAACGACACTCGGATGCTGCAGGGAGGTGGGACGTGCCGCATTCCTCCTGACCACCCCTGAGAGCCGGATCCTCATTGACTGTGGTGAAAAACCGGACAACAGCAACAACATTCCCTACCTGTATGTCCCTGAGATAAGCCCGCTCTCCCAGCTCGATGCTGTTGTCCTCACCCACGCACACCTTGACCACTGCGCCCTTGTCCCCCTTCTCTTCAAGTATGGGTTCGAGGGGCCTGTCTATTGTACTCCGCCCACGCGGGACCTTGCTGCGATGCTCCAGCTCGACTATCTCGATGTCATACACAAGGAGGACAAGAAGGTCCCCTACAGCTCGAACGAGGTAAAGACCTTCATCAAGCACTCAATCCCCATCAACTACGGAAACGTTACCGATATCGCACCGGATATCAAGCTGACCTTCCACAATGCCGGACATATCCTCGGATCAGCCATTGCGCATTTCCATGTCGGCGATGGACTTTACAACATCGCCTTTACCGGGGACCTTCACTATGGGAGGAGCAGGTTGTTCAACCCGGCGACAAGCCAGTTCCCCAGGCTTGAGGCATTGTTCATGGAGAGCACCTATGGCGGCTCCCAGGACAACCAGCCCCCGCGTGCCGAGGCAGAGGAAAAGTTGTATGAAACGGTGACTGAGGTCATCTCGCGTGGGGGAAAGGCCATCATCCCGGCCTTCTCCGTAGGACGGTCACAGGAAGTGATGCTCGCCCTGGAAGAGGGCATGCGGAAGGAGAAGATCCCGAAGGTCAAGATTTTCCTCGACGGGATGATCCGCGAGGCGACCGCTATCCATACGACCTACCCCGAATACCTGAACAGCGATTTGCGGAACCTCATCTTCAAGGAGGGCATGAACCCGTTCCTTGCCGAGTTCTTTACTCCGGTCGACTCATCTGAGATGCGAACGAAGGTCATCACGGGTGAACCCTGTGTTATAATTACGACGAGCGGCATGCTAAACGGAGGACCGGTCATGGAATATCTCATGAACCTCGCGGCAGACGAGCGCAATGCCCTGATATTCGTCGGGTACCAGGCCGATGGCACCCTTGGACGAAGGATCCAGAAGGGATGGCGCGAAGTGCCCATAGGGAGCCGGGAATCAATCGTCATCAACCTCGAGATTGTCACGGTCGATGGTTTCTCAGGACATTCCGACCGGCGGCAGCTGATGAACTACATCCACCACATCCAGCCCAAGCCGGAGAAGATCTTCACCATCCATGGTGACGAGAACAAGACAATCGACCTTGCATCGTCGATTTATAAACGAAACCATATAGAAACCCACTCCCCGATGAACCTTGAAACATACCGCATGGTCTGAATGCTTCAAAACCGAATAACGGTCTGTTTCGGCGTTTTTGCCGTTATGGCCCTCTCGAATGCCGTGGTCCCGGTACTGCCTTCGCTTGCATCCGGGACTACCGCTCAGGGGTTGATCTATTCGGCCTACTTCATAGGGGCATTCCTCATGACCCTTCCTGCCGGGCTGTTGGCAGACAGGATCGACCCGGTGCGGCTTGTCCAGGCAGGACTTGGGATAACCCTTCTCAGCGGTATCGGATTTTTCCTGGCACCCGGGGGTTTTTACCCCATCCTACTGGCCCGCCTTTTCGAAGGCCTTGCCGGGGGACTCTTCATGTCTTCCGCTCTTGCCTGGGTGAACGAACAGTCAGACCATGAACGGCTGTCCGGCATTTTTATGGCGATGCTGAATGCGGGTCTTGTCGTCGGTCTCCTTGCTACGGGAGGGCTGGTTGAAATGTTCCACGACCCCTACTCAGGACTTGCTGCATTCACGGCAGCATCCCTGGTCTGTTTCCTTCTCTCCCTGGCAATGAAACCAGGCACGGCAATGCCCAGGGAATGGGGGATGTTTCCTGAGGAATCCATGGCAAAACGACTTGTCAGGGTCGGAAGCCAGTATTACTGGCTCTGGATATCAGGCATCATCCTCATAGGGGCATCGGGAGTTGTAACCGCATTATACCCGGATTATTCAGACCTCGGCCCGGCCAGCCTTGCCATGGCGGTTGCCGGTATGAATATCGCCACCATGGTGACAGTCATGACCATCTCAAGGATGGCACTCCCCCCGGTCCCCTCGATTCGCATCTCTGCGCTCCTCCTGGCTGCAGCCATGATAATCTGCCTTTTATCTCCCTGGGGATTTATCCTTGTAGGGATTACCCAGGGGGTAATCATCCTGTCGCAGATGGCATTCCTTGCCGAGACTGAGGTCCAGCAGGGGACCGTGATGGGCGTATTCAATACGGCTAGCTATTGCGGAATGTCGGTCCTGCCTACCATGGCGGCATTTGCTGCCGAACGAGGAGGATTTCCCCTGGCATTCGTCAGTACCGCAATACTCTGCCTCCTGGCAGCTGTCATGGTGGGCAGGTGTTCGGTCTGCCGGGTGCGGAAACCCGGTCGGTTATTGACCTGACGGCCTGGAGGAGTGTATGGGTGATCCTGACCTTCCGAAGTGTGATGATCGGATAATAACCGGCCGTGACAGCGGGCTATGCGCACCCCCTGTCCCACCAGGAGGGAGAGTCGTTGGGTTTATTGATATCGGGACGAATTCAGTCAGGCTCCTCGTTGTCAGGATCAATGCAAACGGCTCACATGTCATCCTGACCCGCCAGAAAGGCACGGTGCGCCTTGGAGATGGCGCCTTTGAGAGTGGTGTACTCTGCTCAACCGCATTAGACCGTTGTGTCACGGTATGCCTTCGTCTTGTCGAGCTGGCCCGTTCGTTCTTCGTGGATGAGATTGTGGCGGTCGCGACTGCGGCCACCCGGGAGTCAGGGAACTGCCGCGATCTTCTGGCACGGCTCAGACATGAGGTTGGAATCGATGTCAGGGTCATTTCGGGCCGTGAAGAGGCACGTCTCATTTATCTTGGAGTTGCCGGCGGCTTCGAGGTCCCGGAAGGGGAAACCGCCCTTTTTATTGATATCGGCGGCGGAAGCACTGAAGTCGTCATTGGAAACCGCTCGCGTTACCTGTACCTTGAAAGCCTTAAACTGGGTGCTATACGCCTCACGAACCATTTTTTCCCTGACGGGGCTCAAAAACCGGTCGAAGAACACACCCTCCGCGACCTGAAGGAGTATGTGAGAGCCACCGCGGTACGGGTGATCCAGGAAGCGGAAAAACACCAGATCCGTCACTGCTTCGGCAGCTCCGGGACGATAGAAAACCTTGCTGAAATTGCGGCACAATCAGGAGGCCCTGCAACCGTCTCCGGCAGGTTGACCATACAGAAAAAGGATCTTGTCATGGCTATGTCTGCCCTTTGCCGGTTGCCGCTGAATAAACGGCGTTCCGTTCCCGGAATAAATCCTGACAGGGCTGACATCATTATCGGTGGCGGGGTTATCATAACAACCCTGATGGAGGACCTCCACATCGACGTGCTAACCGTTTCGAACAGGGGACTGCAGGACGGCCTCCTCATCGATTATCTCTCAAAAATAGAAAATTTTCCCCTACTATCCGGGCTTTCTCTAAGGGAGAAGAGCATCCTTCAGATCGGGAGGACCTTCGGAATAAACGAGTATCATGCTCGGACCGTGGCAGAGACTGCACTTGGACTGTTTGATTCAGGGCTCAGGGCCGGACTCCACACACTTGGTCCATGGGAGCGGGAGATGCTTGAATACGCCGCATTCCTGCATGATATCGGCTCCTCAATCAGTTATGTCAACCACCAGGCACATTCGGCATATATTATCAAGAATGTGGAACTCCTAGGATTTGACAGGGCAGAGCAGGCGTTCATGGCCCATATAGCCCGATATCACAGGAAAAAAAGTCCTGGAAAAAAAGTCCCGGCTGATCCTGACCTGCCCTCGCACATGGTTCACCAGGCCCTCGTCCTCTCGACCTTTCTCCGTCTTGCAGAAAGCCTGGACCGTAGCCACACCGCACTCATCAGGCTTGCCCGTTTTGCTGAACGGGACGACCGGTCCATAACGCTTCACATCGAGGCACGAGGGGATTGCCATCTCGAGGCATGGGGGGTAGAAAATGAAAAAAAAGCGTTTTACAAGGTTTTCCAGTTAGAACTCAGGTTCAGGGTTGCCATAAAACCATGAAATTGGGCATCTACAGGCTGTCCGCTTTTCCCGACTGCCAGTACCTGCCCGTTTCTGCTTCTATCAGGGAAACATACCCTCCGTAACCGGCACCCGTATCACAGAGGGTAACATTATGGCGGACGACCGGCTCGTCGGAACCTGCCGCAGCCTGCGTCCTTGTATGTCCAATAAAAACATGGCGGTATCCTGTCACAGGTCGTTCCCTGCTGTACTCAACAAGTGTCCGGTCCCACAGGAGATCGTATGGGTCCTGTCCGGAGAGGGGGCGCTCCGGGTCAAAACCTCCATGGACATAGAGCCGGTTCTGTTCATCGACATAATAAGGGACGGAATTTCTAAAAAAAAACCTGTGAGATTCCGGTACATTACCGGGAGACCCGCCATACGACCGGATCGTCGCCGCACCTCCCTGGAAGATCCATTCAGGGCGTGCCCTTTCAAGGAAAGCCCACTCGAGAAACCAGAGGTCATGGTTTCCAAGAACCGAGATCCTGTCGCGGACTGACAGTAGCAGGTCGACGCACTGGCGCGTGCATGGTCCGTAATCAACGACATCCCCGAGGGTGATGAGCCGGTCGCTCCCGGGACGAAGCCCTGATGCCGTGAAGACATCGTGAAATGCCTGATATCTTCCGTGGATGTCACCGATCACGTATACATTCATTCAGAGCCATACCCCCGGCCTGCCTTAAATTCGTGCATAGCAGTCATATCATGAACAAATAATGATTCTGCAGGAAAGAAGGATGGAGAAAGGAGGCCGTCTGTCCGGTCCCATAAATCAGTACCCCGGGCTGCCCCGGTCAGAGATACTGGTCGAGCGTACCCTCCCGGGGAGCGCTGCCGAGGTGTATCATCACAGCCGGGGTCGTCATCCTCCCCTGGGGAGTCCTCCTTATAAACCCGATCTGGATGAGGTACGGTTCGTAGACCTCTTCGATGGTCCGGGTGTCCTCACCAACGGCAATTGCGATGGTCTTGAGGCCGACGGGCCCACCTGAAAAGTCCTTTGCGACGATCGTAAGGATCCGCCGGTCTACCTCGTCAAGACCGAGTGAATCAATCCCAAGACGCATAAGGGCTCGGTCGGCGACCTCGCAGGTGATGGTCCCCCCGGTAATGACAACTGCGTAATCCCTGACCCGACGGAGCAGCCTGTTGGCGATTCTCGGAGTCCCGCGGCTTCTTTTTCCTATCTCAAGCGCCCCGTCATCAGTAATGGGAATACCAAGGATAGAGGCGCTCCGCAGCACGATCTGCTGAAGATCTTCCACCTGGTAGAGAGAATGACGGCAGACCATCCCGAACCGGTCACGGAACGGGGAACCCAGCATGCCGATCCGCGTTGTCGCCCCGATGAGGGTGAAATGTTCAAGGCTCAGCCGTATGGACCGGGCACTCGGCCCCTCGCCAATCATTACGTCTATGGAGTAGTCCTCCATGGCAGGGTACAGGACCTCCTCGACCGTTGTTGATAAACGGTGGATCTCGTCGATGAAGAGGACGTCCCCCTCCTGGAGACCGGTAAGGATTGCAGCGAGGTCTCCTGGACGTTCGAGCACGGGACCGCTTGTCGTCTGGATACCGGCACTCATCTCGCGGGCGATGATATGGGCCATCGTGGTCTTTCCGAGACCCGGCGGACCTGAGAACAGGATGTGTTCGAGGGGTTCACCCCTTTTTTTTGCGGCGGCTATTGCTATACGGAGGGTTTCCTTGACGGTTTCCTGCCCGATGAAATCCGGAAATGCCAGAGGACGGATGGAGAGGTCTTCCTGTTCCTCAGGCAGGACGTTCCTGTCCTGGATCCGGTCCGGATCCCCGCTCACCCGGATCCCCTCCTCAGGAGTGCCAGGGCGTCCCGGACGATTTCAGGGGCGGAAGCTGTTTCCCGTTCGGCCGAAACGACGGATACCGACTCAAAAGCCGCTTTTGCATCAAATCCAAGTGCTATCAAAGCCCTGACAGCATCCTGCTGATCGTCGCTTTCACCTCCGGACGGGACCGTTGAGACACCCTCTGAAGGCATCTTCTCAAAAGTATCCTTGAGTTCGACAATGAGCCGGCGTGCGTTTCTTTTTCCTATCCCGGAAAGGGAGACCAGGACCTGTTCCTGCTCCCCTATGATGGCCCTGACAAGATCTTCAGAGCGGATCTGGGAAAGGACTGATACGGCGAGCGTGGGTCCTATCCGCGTGACCGATGTGAGGGCATGGAAAACCTCAAGGTCTTTCTTTTTAAGGAAACCGTACAGGAACAGGCCGTCCTCCCTGACCTGAAGGTGAGTGTGGACCCGGACGGGAGTCCCGTCAAGAGGCATCTGCCTGAGGTCCGTACTCGGCATTACGACCGCATACCCGACTCCTGCCGCCTCGATAACTGCAGTATTTTCATATATGCCCAGTACCGGGCCTGATATCATGGCTATCACCGCGTGCACCTCATCGTGTTCAGGTGGCAGAGCGCAAGGGACAGCCCGTCTGCAGCATCATCCGGCTTCGGGGGCTCTGGAAGTCCGAGAATTCTCTGAATCATCATCTGAACCTGTTTTTTATCGGCTTTGCCCGAACCGGTCACTGCCTGTTTCACTTGGTTGGGAGTATACTCTGAAAGCGGGACACTGTGCTGGGCTATGGCAAGCGCTATGACCCCTCTGGCCTCGCTGACAAAAATGCCGGAGGTACGGTTTTTGGAGAAGAATATATGCTCCATTGCGGCCTGCTCAGGGCGGTAGGTAGCAAGCAGCAGGGATATGGCATCGTAGATAACGACGAGCCTTTTTGAAAGGTCATGACCGTCCACGCCTGCGGTCCTGATAACGCCATGGGTAATTGCAGTCATACTCATCCCTTTCTTTTCAATAACGCCATATCCGGTCGTAGCCAGGCCAGGGTCGATTCCGAGCACTCTTAACGACCCGGGCTTCGCAGGTATGGCCGGACCGCCAACCAATCGGGACACGAACAAATTCAAGACATTGTCGGGTGTCCCTGATAAAATACCCTCTGCATGTGTTGTGAAAGTGAGACCGGCCACGGCCTGACTCACTGAAGGTCTGTTGTGTCCCCTGGTGGACCGCTGGTTTCCGTCTTTTCCTCCTGGGAGCCTGTTCTTTCAACCGGCACGGCGGGGATTTCAATTGGCACAAAATCAACCGAGGGGGGGTTGAGTCGCAGGATGCAGAACCCGGAAGGAGGCCTGCCGGAACCTGGCCCTGAGTCTCCTGCACGGATGACAAGGGTTGAACCGGCAGTACCGGTGTGCCATGTACCCATTTCCCCGAAGATCAGCACGTCGGCCGCGAAAAGACGGGTAATAACTCC
>CASGHA010000103.1 GCA_949319355.1 uncultured Methanospirillaceae archaeon
ACGTGCAGCACGAAAATCCGGGAAAAAGGAGTCGAACGCGGATAAAAGCCCTGGACCTGCAGAAGAGAATGGATCAGGAGAAATAGAACAGGAAAGCCGCGAAGGGGACAATTCCCCGGATATGACCTGATGTAACGGTCCGTGGTGTGTTTTTAGTAACAAAGCAACCAATACCTATCAGCACGTCCCTGTCGGAAAAACGGGCATCTGCCTCCACGGGACCTGTTCCCAACCCTCCTGGCAGGAAGGAATCTGAATGGACCAATCCGGAAAAACTGATGAGAAACAATTGTTCGGGACGAACGGAGTAAGAGGAATAACAGGACAGGGTATGACGCCGGACCTTGTCCTCGCTATAGGGATGGCACTCGGGTCAATGAGACAGGGGACCGTTGCCGTTGGACGCGACAGCCGGACGTCAGGACCCGCACTTATCTCAGCCATCAAAGCCGGCCTGATGGCGACCGGGTGCGATGTTGTCGATTGTGGCATCCTCCCGACCCCGGCACTCCAGTACATCGTCAGGAACCACTTCGATGCCGGTGCGGTTATCACCGCCTCGCACAACCCGCCCGAATATAACGGGGTCAAGGTCATCGAGGCAGACGGGACGGAAATGGATGACCACGAGGCGGTCCTCCTTGAAAAAAGAATTTTTTCCAGGTCATTCTCTCTGAAAAACTGGGAGGCTGTCGGGACTGAAAAATCTGCCCCCTTGCTCGTCGATGAATACGTTTCTTCCATCGCAGACCGTTTCCCCGGGCTCCCTGGCAAAGGGATGACCGTTGCGGTGGATACCGGTTCAGGAGCGGCATGCTCCACGACACCGGCAATTCTCTCACGCCTGGGGTGCAGGGTCCTGAGCCTCAATGCCCAGCCCGACGGTCGTTTCCCGGGAAGGCTCCCCGAACCCTCGACCGAAGGCTTAAGCGCACTTGCGACCCTGGTTACGGAAACCGGTGCTGCATTCGGTATCGCCCATGATGGTGACGCGGACAGGGCGGTATTCATCGACGAGACCGGGCAGTACCTTGAAGAGAACAAGGAGTTCGCCCTCATCGCCGACATGGTCTGTACCGGAAAACAGGGGGTCATCGTGACGCCGGTCAGTACATCGTTCCTCATTGAAAAAATCGCCAGACGACACGGCTGTTCGGTTAACTACACCCCCGTTGGCAGTATCTATGTTGCCAGGCGGATGATGGCCCTCATTTCGGCAAAAGAAAAGGTTGTTTTTGGTGGAGAAGGGAATGGCGGACTTATCTTCCCTGACCACCAGTTCTGCAGGGACGGCGGTATGACGGCGGCCATGATGGTCTTACTCCTCGCCGGGACGGGTAAATCTCTTTCTGAACTGGTAAGGGCCCTCCCCCCGTCGGTTATGATAAAGGAAAAGGTCCACACCTCAAGGGCGCAGGAAATGATCCAGGCGCTTAAAAAAGCATACGACGCATATCCCTGCACGACCATTGATGGGATCCGGGTTACCAAGGGGTCTTCGTGGGCACTCGTCAGGCCTTCAGGGACCGAGCCATTCGTCAGGGTCATGGTGGAGACTGAGTCTGAAAACGACACAAAACAGTTTTATTCAGAAATCAGGCGAATAATCGATCCATTTATAGCAACAGAATAATGATCCTATCTTTCATGGTCTTTTTCCGTACCGGACCCAGGGCCGCTTCCACCTAGTAAACAAAAATTCACTTTTATAGACGTATTTTTGCTATTTGCCTTCGATTAATGCTAATTTTAGAATTCTCTTCCCGGAGGTGGGGCCAGTACAGGCAGTCCCAATAAACCGCCGGGTGCTATATATTCCAAAGTCACATAGTACCCTTGATATGAGGGGAAAACCCGCCTCACCATCACACACCACCCATATTTTTAAAAAACGGCACCTTAGTATCACTTCACAGGACTGATACCCGCCGCTACAATGAAGAGGGGGTACATGGTGGAGCAGAGGACGTTCGAGATAATCGTTTCCGGAAGGGTCCAGGGTGTTGGATTTCGCTCCTGTGCCAGGAGGATTGCGGGAAGGCTTTCCGTGACCGGCGAAGTCATGAACCTGCCCGACGGCACGGTCAGGATCCTGGCAACCACAGACATGATCATGGCAGAGAAGTTCGTTTCAATGCTCTACAGCTGCCCACGTGCGGTCATCAGGGACATTCGCCAGAATGATTTTCCTTTCATCCGCTTCTTCGATTTTCAGATCCGTTATCCCGACAACAGCACCGACTCGCGTTGAACCCGGGTGTCGTCCCCTCCCTGACCTGCCGTCCCTCACATCTCCGTTTTAAATGGAAAGAAGGGCCGAAGTGCAAAGATAAGCCCTTTCGGACCATCGGGCTGGGAAATGATATCTACCGCCCGAGAGAGAACGGACGGTTGTCCAGGAGGGACGCGACCAGTACCGAGGTGTCGCTGTCAATGAGGACCTGGTCGATGGAGCCCTGAAAAAGACGGATTAATTCCCTGACCAGCATGTCACAAAGGATGCACCGGGTTTCGTTACAATCACCCATGTCCTCGCGGATCCTGCCGGACCACACCGCCTCGAAAACCGGGCGGTCAATCATGGCTACCTTGTGGGCCTCGATAAGGTCGTACACCAAACTCCGTTCACCCTGATTGAGGAAACCTGAATCCGGGTCGAGACCTGCGGCAACAACTGATATCATGCCATTTCCAAACAACATCGAGTAGCCGAACGTCAGGACGGCATTGATGGTATCTCTCTGGGGGGGGTCCGTCCTCCGCCTGAACCCGTACGAAGGGGGGACTGAACGTGCCAGGACCTCGTAATACATGTTCGTAATAAGACGGAAGACCCGTCTTAGTTCCTCCATGGTCACAAGGAACTCGATTTCGTCAGAGGCCTGGTGGAGGATTTCAAGCTCCCCCCTCATGAGAAGGGGTTCCTCGCGTGCATGGGACACCTCTTCAAGGTAGAGGATGCGGGCCCTGCAGGACTCACGGATGAATTCAAGGGCATACCGGTGCCCCTGGACGCGGTGCTGGGCATCCCTGACCTCTCCAGTCCTGGTTTCCCCAAATGGCATAGCCGTGCCAATGGGAACTCCATCCGTGGAAAAGAAGGATATGAGGCTGCCCTGTTTCAGGAGGTGCAGTACCGCCGAAGTCTGCAGGGAGTGCCCACCCATGATGAGGAGGTGCCGTACCTGTGCCAGCGGGTATTCCTCCCTCGCACCGCCCTTCCGGATGACAAGGGCCCTGCCCGATGCACTGATATGACTGCCATATCCGGTGACAGTGAGCCACGGGCTCATTTCTTTGCCAGGATTATGTTTCAACGGTCGAACCTCGCTTAGGTCATTGGAGAGCCTGCCCTATGGGATAATGATGTGTGGCCGTATGATAAAAATGGTAAAGAAAACGATTGCGGACAAACTCATCCGAAAACCTCGCCGAAGGCCACGGCACGTCTTTCGGACCGCAGGTGTACCGTGCCATGGCTGGAGGATTCCCGGGCAGGGCTGATACATGTGAGCCGAAAATGTCACGAAACGGTCGTCCTACAGAAAAATGGTACCAATAGAACACCCCCTTTTCCTCCCTGACGGGTCCAGGGCTCCAAAGATCTCCCGTGCCTTCATGCAGTAACCGCATCAATACGTGCGCAGGTTCATCTGATTGTCGGCGAGGGGGTGAAGATCGGTACTGTTTTCAGAGATACGGAACGGCTCGTCGCACATCCCGTCGAAATCATCATCGACGCATTCCTGATTGGCAGGGGAGTGTCCCGGGAGGAGCCAGAGGTTTCCACCAATAACCGGTCCTCCGGCTATGTTCGGCCCCAGGCCGGGCGTGACGTTCCAGATGTTCATCACCAGCCCATCCTCTACGATATTTTTGTCGTTTGAAAAAACATTGTTGTACACGTGGTTTCCGATCGCGTCTCTCAGGGTCAGTCCGATGCGGTTTTCCTCGATCCGGTTCCCTGTGACCACACTGTGTCCCGTCCCTTCCAGTAATATCCCACTTTCAGACCCATGGATGACGTTGCTTGTGATGGACACCTCTTCGCAGAAGGTCAATGCGAGACCTTCGGTGTTGTCCTGGACATCATTCCGCTCGATATGAATTTTTTCCGCGTTCCCGACATATAACCCGGTCCTGAAGCCATTGATCTGCAGGTCTTCCAGGGTAACATTGGCTACAATGCCAGACGGATTGTACACCGCGGCTCCCGTCCCGGTCCCCCGGGCTTCACTGCCTGAAATGATCCGGTGGCCGTTTCCCTTGATCACTACATCAGAAGACCTGATCTCCAGGCCTGGTTCATCCCCTTTCACAACGAGGTCCCTGGACATCTCATACTCCCCGGGAGTTTCTATGACACGGGACATCTCTCTGTAGTCAGTCCCTGCCCCGGGTAGATCAGGGACACGTTCGTAAATCTGCACTCCCTTTTCATTGTAAATCTCGGTGAGACCTGTTTCAGGCAGGGATACCTCATATTTTTCCCTTTCGGCATCACCGACATACAAAAGGTTCGCGTGGTACTTGTCCATCAGCGACAGGGCCTTTTCCGGGTTTTGATAGATATCAGCAATATCCTCCTGGCGATACCAGTACCATCCGTCCGTATCACCCCTCCAGCCGAATTCATGCGCGTTCAGCTGGCCGAGGACGGTGGGTATCCCTGTAAACGAGGATACCCTTGAAAAGTACGAATAGTCCCCTCCAAACGCCTCGACAATCGTATCATTCATGTTTCTCGCCCGCAGGAACCTGATAGCATCCGCATCACCCGGACTGACCGAGTCCACATAGGCCAGGCCGTCAAGGGTGAAGTACCCGGAAGGATACGAAATTCCAAGGAGGCCTTTTCCGATGTCGATCTGAAGCACCACAGGGACGGCAAGGAACAACAGCACTGTAGCTACGGCTGCGATTTTCCTTGACCCGGGTGTCAGCAGGGGAGGTCGCCGGTCCAGCCACCGGGCGATAATAATGCTGGTCGAAAGGGCGAGGACGAGCAGTACCGAGAAGTACACTTTGAGTATCGTGTTGAACCGTTCGTTTTCCCCGGAAAGAGCCTCGTTGAGATGAAAGAACTCGAAAAAGATAATGAGGGAAAAACCGGCGATTGCCAGGAGGCACGGGATTGACCAGTCACGGCGTTCGACCAGGAAGATAAGCGGGAGAAGTGCCAGTCCGACTGCAGGGTACCCTCCAAAGAGGAACGGGATTACACAGACGACAAGCCAGGGCCTTTCCTTCATCCTGTCAAGGCCGTATACCGT
>CASGHA010000104.1 GCA_949319355.1 uncultured Methanospirillaceae archaeon
CACCACAATCCTCCAACAAGCCGCCATAACGGGGGTCTTCCTGCATTTATTCCCCCGGAAATGAAGGTCCTTGTCCTCGGATCGTTCCCATCGCGCCTGTCCCTGGTGCGGGAGGAGTACTATGCAAACCCGAGGAACCAGTTCTGGCGGATTATGGAGTCTGTATGCGATGTTCCACATGATGCACCATATGAAACCCGGCTTTCAGGGATTGCTGATGCAGGAATTGGGCTTTTTGATGTGATAACCTCCTGCGAGCGGAGGGGAAGTCAGGACCGGGCAATTTCATCCCCGGTTTTCAACGACTTTTCCGGAATATTTGCTGATTTTCCATCGGTTTCAGCGGTCCTGGCGAATGGTTTGACCGCGTTTGGTTTATTTGTGGAGTTGTGCAGTTATAGTCCCCTGCCGCAAGGTGTTGAAGTAATCAGGTGCCCCTCTACCAGTCCGGCATATGCAGCAATTTCGTTAGGAGAGAAGACCGAACGTTGGACAAGAGCTCTTAAACCGTTTATTGCCGGCTGTTCAAAAAAAACCTGATGAAGAAAATGGGGAAGGAACTGAGGCCGTATTCAGTCCGAGTCCCGGAGTTGCCTCCAGAGGTCGGACTCCAGGAAACTCCCGGGAACATTTCCCTCCATCTCGAGGTAGAGGTCATACGGGACCGAGAATGTAAGTTTATCCCTGCCAAGGAGCCTCCTTACTGCTTTGCGAGCCGTAATATCAGTCAGACCGACAACAGCCCGTGGTGCAGGGGTTGTTCCATCCGCGTACGTACACACCCCGATTGCCTGGCACCCTGACGCACCGGACGCGACTATTACCCCGTCCATGATCCGCCCTGTGTTGTAATTGACCATAATTGAGAGGGCGGATATCTGGTCGGCATCAGCTACAAAGGTCACACTCCTGACATCCTCTCCACTGCAAATCTCTGACAAGGGCTTCATAAGGATGAATTTTTTGTCTGAATCATAACGCGGCAAGGTTTCCAGGAACTTTTTAACGACGGCAGGGTCTTTCATAAGACGCTCCCCCTCCGTGAGCATTTTTGCATGTCGGGGGTCCCTGCTCTGCTGCACGATTGCCTCGTAATCGCTCCGGTTTTTCGCACCCGCAATTCCGTTTGACAGGAAACAGCAGAACCCCTCCTCATTCCGGGATGAGTGCTGTTCAAATGGCCTCCCGAAGCCTAATCCCATTGCAGCGCCGGCACAACCGATTGTTTCTCTTCCGAATACCGCGGTACGGCCTTCAAGGGCGACCTTTGCAAATAACCACATGACACAGCCCCAGGCTCCTTCTTTGAACTCCAGGGCTCCGGGCGGTTTCTCATCGGTCCACACAATGGCGACTGGTTCTGTTGTTATCCCGGTTTTTCTCGCAATTGCGCTCGTCAGGGTCATTGAAATCCCTCTTTGTGGCAGTTATAACATTGATACCTGATTATCTTCACCTGATACCCTCCTGCTTCCGATGCCTGTATTGATCAAACAGACAACCCGGTTTCTGCTGAAGAATGAATCTGGTGAAAAATCCCGAAACTGGAAAAATTCTTAATCTTTCGAACAAAAAAACAGGCCAGGGCCGAGATTCGAACCCGGGTCAAGGGATCCACAGTCCCCTAGGATAACCACTACCCTACCCTGGCAGGACGTGCAGATAATGTTAGCATGATTCTTTGATTAATGTTGCCGTATGGCGTGCATGATGAAGGATACGGCACCAGGCAGCTCCCGGCCCGGCGATAGTCCCCTCATTGCATGTCATGATGCCTTTGTTTTAATGGATCAGTGTGACATTTCAGGGACTACGATGTATCTTGCGGTGATGGTCGATGGTCATGTTAATGAACGTACAAACTGTATATATTATCAGGATACATCGGATTTCTGACCGGCGGGCAAGATGAAATGGTGAACTTCCAGCCGCGAGGATATCCCATCAACCCCAAGCGAAAGAGTGTGTTCAGGAACTCAGGTGACCCAGGTATGGCCCAGCAACCCGCTATTAGGACCCCTATCGTCTGCGTCCTCGGACACGTTGACCACGGGAAAACGTCGCTCCTGGACCGGATCAGAGGCTCTTCGGTAGTTAAGGCAGAAGCTGGGGCGATTACACAGCATATTGGTGCCACCATCGTACCTATCGATTCTATCACGGGTTCCAGTGCATCGATGAAGAAAATGAACATCAGCGTCCCAGGGCTCCTCTTCATAGATACCCCGGGGCACCATGCCTTCACGACCCTCCGTGCCAGAGGAGGTGCGCTCGCCGACATGGCCATTCTCGTTGTGGACCTCAACGAGGGGTTCCAGCCTCAGACTCTCGAAGCCCTTAACATCCTGCGTACCTACAAGACTCCGTTCGTTGTTGCGGCCACGAAAATTGACAGGCTTCCCGGATGGAAGGTCACCAGGGACGCTTCGTTTCTTGCATCATATGCAAAACAGAACGAGCGTGTAATGCAGAACGTCGAGACCAAGATCTATGAACTGGTTGGTACCCTGTCAGACCATGGATTTTCATCCGAACGGTTTGACCGGGTGAGCGACTTTACCAGGAACCTTGCAATTGTCCCGATAAGCGCGCACACCGGGGAAGGCATCACGGACCTCCTCCTCGTGATGATAGGGCTCGCCCAGAGATACCTTGAAAAGACGCTCAAACTGTCGGTTGAAGGACCTGGAGCAGGTACTATACTTGAGGTAAAGGACGAAAGGGGCCTCGGCATGACGATTGATCTCATCCTGTTTGATGGTATTCTCTCTGTCGGGGATGAGATAGCGTTCGCCACGAATGACGGCGTTGCAACCACCAAGGTCAAGGCCCTCCTGAAACCGAGGCCAATGAAGGAGATCCTCGTGGAAGATCGTTTTGAACGGGTGAAATCAGTGGTTGCCGCATCGGGGATCAAGGTGTCGGCGCCCGGGCTCGATCGCGTCATCGCCGGGACACCTGTCAGGGTTGTACGGGGTGATCTGGATACCATCAGGGAGGAAATAAGCCGTGAAATGTCAGAGATCCATGTCACCCTGTCTCCAGAAGGCGTTGTAATCAAGGCAGACACCATAGGCGCCCTCGAAGCGATCTGTGCGGAGCTTGATGCAAAGAAAATCCCGGTGATGCGGGCCGAAGTCGGGCCGGTCAGCCGGCATGATATCATCGATACAATGACGATAAAAAATCCTCATTATCGTGCCATAATTTCCTTCAATACCCCTATATTGCCTGATGCGGCCGATCTCCTGCGCGATCCGTCCTGCTCGAATCTAAAGACTTTTTCAGGCCGTGTGATCTACAAGATCATCGATGATTATCTGGCCTGGCAGGACGAGTCCAAGAGGAAGGAGGAACAACAGCGTTTCGAGCAGATCATCCTCCCGGCCCGTATTAAAGTCCTCCCTGACTGTGTGTTTCGTCAGAGCAATCCAGCGGTTGTCGGGATACGGGTTATCGGGGGCACGTTGAGGTCCAACGTGGAGATAATCCACCTTGACGGGAGAAAGGTCGGCCATATAAAGACTATCCAGCTTCACAGGGAAACAATTCAGGAAGCAGTGGCGGGGCAGGAAGTTGCCATTTCGGTTGAAGGGGCGACCGTCGGACGGCAAATTGACATCGAGGATGATCTCTACGTAGATATTCCGGAACGCCATGTAAAAATCCTTGAAAAAGAGCTTCTAAGCCACCTGCCTATAAGTGCGCAGATGATCCTCGACGAGTTCTGTCTTTTGAAAAGACGTCAGAACCCGTTCTGGGGAAAGTAGTACTTTTAAATGATCCAGCGAAACATAGTAAGGGTACCGCCCTATGCTGGAGTCCGGTTGTAGACTAAGCCTGGATCCGGAGGATACCGGGCACATGTGCCAGCACCGGCACCATATGCCCTCCAAATGCAGCAGGTTACGGGAGTGATACAAGATGGCAGAGTTTAAAATTGTGGTTTCAGACCCGACATCAGGCCGTTCGTACAAGGTTGATATCAGCGGTGGTTCGGCAGGAGCACTTATCGGGAAAAAAGTCGGTGATGAGGTCGATGCAGCCCCCCTTGGATTCCAGGGCTACAAGGTGAAAATCACCGGGGCATCTGACAGGAATGGCACACCAGTGAAGCCTAACCTTCCAGGCACGGCACGGAGACGACTCCTCCTCGCTAGTGGGGTCGGGTACAACCCGCGCCTTGAAGGTGAACGCAGGCGAAAATCAATTCGTGGAAATGAAATATCCCCTGAAATCGTCCAGATAAATGCCATGGTAACAAGCCGTGGTGATAAGCCTCTGGAAGAGTACTTTGCCAAGCCGGAATCCGCAGAAAAAACAGAATAATACCAGATATTCTTTTTCCCGCTCGTCAGTTATTCTGGTTGGAACAGGTGTCCGGTGAGGCCCTTGGCTCCAATGCCCGGGATCATGTTTTTCTTGTTACAGATGCCCTGAGGTCAGGGAGAAGGTCTTCGCAGGACACTCCTTCTTCCGTTGCTATGATAACAAGGGCTGCAGATGGGAGAAGATTCCCATCGAAAGCATCGTGGATGGTGCTGTTTGCCGATGAAACAATCTCAGAAGGGCTCCTTCCGGTTGCAGACGCAATACGGTCGACCAGCCGCTCAAATGGATCATCTATATCGAATATCCCGGAGTCTGGCTTGAAACCCAGTGGAATGGCAACTTCCTGGATATCAAATGCAGGCTTGATCATCCCTTCGTTCTGACTGATGAGCCCTCTATCCGCCGCCAGCTTCAATAGTATATTAGCCTGTTCGACGCTCATCCATTTTCTGTCGAATGTAAGAAAATATACGATTTCATTCCTTTTGAGGGCATCTCTGCCACTGTGGCGGAATGCTGAGGCAATGGTCGTTACAAGGCTCATAAGATCATCCGATTGCTGACTCCTGCGTACAACCTGGGTGGTTTCCCAGAAGTACAATCATTACTTTGGAAAGATAAAAAAAACGGTTGTAATGGGGGGCTTTATTCGGTAAGTACCGCGCAGATGATGCCGTGCTGGCCTGGGCGGCTGACAATCCTTGCCCTGCCCATTTCTGTCCGCACGATTGCACCCTTCGTGAGGAGGTTCCGGCGGACATAGTTGGGGTTTGCACGGTTTTCCTCGACCTTTTCAATACGCACCTTCTTCGTTTCGCCTGTTGAAGGGTTGCTGACACTTGCATACAATGCACGAAGCGCTTTAACCTTGGTGTTTCCCCCGAAGGTCCGTTCCTGTTTGCGCCTGTCCTCACCAATGACCGTGTCAGCCGGGGCCTTCCCGATCTCGCGTCGTTTCTTGCTCTTCGCCGGGTGAATACGGCCTCCTGTTGCTTTACGAATTGAACGTTCCTGCCAAAGCATCGGTTTTCATCTCCTGTATGGTGACTGGCTTATTCGATCGCCGG
>CASGHA010000105.1 GCA_949319355.1 uncultured Methanospirillaceae archaeon
GCGGGCGAGTGGCTTTTGAATACAGGTTTACCGATAAATTCATAGGGTACGCAGGGAGCGTCGCCACATACCTTTGTGTCAGGGTTGCGTGTCCAGAATGCAGCACCGCAGCTGGAGCAGACATTCCGTACAAATCCCTGCTCTGAAAAATAATTCAGGTTATATTCTTCCTCGAGCATGTGAAAACCACTGGAAATTGTGTATTATTTCGTTCCTGGTCGGTCATTAGTGTTATCATCACACGGGGGATCCCTGAGGTACTCCTGGTACCAGAGATCGACCGGCTCATAATCACCGGTCAGGAGAGCGATTTTTTGTGCGAGGATGTGGGAGCACCGCCCTCCCCGGTATCGGAAGTCATCGCATGTGCAGAATTCCTCCTCGACAATATACTCATCATTTTTTCCCACGACAACGAAAAAATCAAGGTATTTTTTTACCCTGTGCCCGTCAATGATCCGGAGGGCGTTATCCCCGCGTGTCCCGTAAGCCTGGCTGATTCGCTCCCTAATCATAGGAGTGAGTCTTTTTTGAGCCTCGATCTCTTCCCAGATGTCACTCATGGGACTGTTGAAAACCTGGGAGGTTCTTCAAGGTATGTCCACCCCATGCGTCCTGCAAACTGTTTCATGGCGAGGGCTTCAAGTGCCTGGTGAGTTGATTCAATGCAGGGAAACGGCGCCTCCAGGGCAACGGAGTGTTTGAGCTCGGCTGACATGAATGCATCCGCGCCGCCCTTCAATGCCTCATTAAAAAGCCCGGTATCAAAACCGGAACCCCCCACAACAGCGAGCCTCCTGATATCAGTGCAATCCCCGTATACCCGAAGGGGGCAACCAGTGATATCAAAAATTTTCCTGGGAGACAGGGCACAGCTGCCGATTACGCCGATACTCATAGCAACCCGGTCTGATAGCCCGAGGATATCTGCAAGACAATCATTGATACCTCCAGGTGCATGGTCAAGGTTCGTATGCATGACATAGATGTTCAGGCCTGAAGAAAGCGCAGACCGGAGCAAGCCTCTCATCCTGCCCTGGATCCTGGTCAGGGGAGTCCAGATGGGAGTATGGTGCACGATAAGCATGTCGGCGCCTCCTGAAATGGCATCCTGCACTATGGAAGGAGTTGCGTCAAGGGCTGCGCATACCTTCCGGACCTCGTCCTTACCTTCGATTACCAGCCCAATCCGTCCAACATCATAGTCTTCTGCGAGCTCCTCGGGTGCGAGTGCCAACAGATCCTGAATGAGTGCATCCCGTTCCATCAGGCTTTTTTCTCCCGGTTTTTTTTCAAAACCGTCTATGTAACGGTATTTAACAGCCTGTTATAAATAATGCCGGCACGAAAATAGGTGTTCATGGAAAAGTCCATCGGGCTTATCAACGAGCGGATAAGGGACGGGAACGCCCGGGTGGTAACCGCTGAGGAGATGCCCGCGGTTGTCGCTGATCTTGGAGTCGAGGGTGCTCTCACCGAGGTCGATGTCGTTACAACCGGGACCTTCGGCGCGATGTGCTCCTCAGGGGCCTTTCTCAATTTCGGACATGCTGACCCGCCTATCAGGATGGAACGCATCTGGTTGAATGACGTGGAGGCGTATGGTGGAATTGCCGCTGTAGATGCCTATATTGGAGCCACGCAGCCATCAGATACCCGCGAGGCCGATTACGGTGGCGCTCACGTCATCGAAGATTTTATCGCGGGAAAAGCAGTTGAGTTACGAGCCACATCGCATGGAACGGACTGTTACCCGCGCCAGAGCATTACTACAGAGCTGATGCTTGAGGACCTCAACCAGGCCATCATGGTCAACCCGCGGAATGCGTATCAGAGATACAACGCTGCGACCAACTCGACAGACAGGACATTGTATACTTACATGGGGACGCTTCTCCCGCACCATGGCAATGTCTCCTACTCAGGCGCAGGGCTTCTGAACCCACTGAGCAATGATCCTGATTTTTCAGTCATCGGATCAGGCACGCCCCTCTTCCTCGGCGGTGCCCCTGGTGTGGTGATCGGGGAGGGGACCCAGCACTCGCCGGGGGGCGGCTTCGGGACACTCATGGTTACCGCTGAGCTTTCGAGGATGTCACCGGAGTATGTCCGCGCCGCCACGATGTATGGATATGGGGTGACCCTGTACATGGGTGTCGGGATTCCCATTCCTGTCATCAACGAACAGGTCGTCAGGAACTGCGCCGTAACCGACGATCAGATCAGCGTAGACCTTGTTGATTACGGTATACCGTCCCGCAACAGGCCTACCGTCCGCAAAGTCACCTATGCTGACCTGAAAAGCGGATCAGTCGAGATCGATGGCGAAGAGGTCCGGGCGTCCTCACTCTCAAGCCTGAGGCGGGCCCGACAGGTCGCCGCTGAACTTGCGGAATGGGTCACCTCCGGGAAAATCGAAGTGGCTCTGCCAACCCGCCCGATTAACTCCACCAAGAAGGCCCATCCGATGCATGAGACAATCCGCGCTCCACGGGTGGGCGATATTATGGACCGCCGGGTCATCAGGATAGCCGAGACCGAAGAAATACGCGCTGCAGCAAAAAAGCTCCTGAAGGGCGAGACAAACCACATCCCGGTAATCAACGATGAAGACAGGCTTGTCGGAATAATTACGACGTATGATATCAGTAAGGCAGTTGTATGGCCGGGAA
Source organism: uncultured Methanospirillaceae archaeon (assembly GCA_949319355.1). Lineage (GTDB taxonomy): Archaea > Halobacteriota > Methanomicrobia > Methanomicrobiales > Methanospirillaceae > KLAP105. The sequence continues at coordinate 2,673 of CASGHA010000105.1, forward strand.
AGGCTTCGGTTGTCAGGGATGTGATGACAAGGGATGTCATCACGACAACTCCGGATGAGCCGGTGGACATTGCAGCACGAAAACTCGAGCAACATAATATCAGCGCCCTTCCCGTCGTCGATGACCAGAGGAGGGTGATAGCGATGCTGACAGCCATCGACCTTGGCAAGCTCTTCCGGGGGAAGCACCGATGAAACTCATGATCACCTTCTCCAAGAAGGAAGGCAGAAAACCTATCATCGCCCAGGCGGTCAAGGACACAGGAGTTCTTATCAACGTTGAACGGGCCTTCATCGATTCATCTGAGGGGGAAGCTCTGATCGATGTGCCCGATGATCAGTGTACCCTGGTCAGGGAGCGGATGAAAGCCCTTGGAGCGTCCGTCAGGGTGCTTGAACATGGCATCACCCTGGACGAGGACGAGTGTGTAGACTGTGGCGCATGTGTGAGTGTCTGCCCGAGGGAAGTCTTTTCGATGGACGCAGGAGGAAAACTGGTCGTCGATGAGGAGAGATGCGTCATATGTGGCAAGTGCATCAAGGCATGCCCGCACAGGGCACTTTCCCTGAAATTTGAGTAGGCCTGATGATACGGAGGCGTTTTGCCTTTAAAGAAACATTTGCCGCGATACTTGCCGATTCCGAGGAAGACATAGCACGGGCGGTACGGGCCATGATGGGTGCCAGGAGTGAAATTGAGGCCTGCATCAAGAGAGATCCTTTTTTCGGCGTTACATTTCATCCCTATGAACCTGATACAACGAGCAGTACTGTACTCATGATGTCCGGTGCTGCATCCGAGGCGAATGTCGGACCAATGGCAGCTGTTGCCGGTGCGATAGCTGCGTCCGGCGTGCAGGCTATGCAGGACGGTGGAGCAGGGTTTGGGGCCATTGATAATGGAGGCGATATTGCTTTTTTTGGTGACCGGCCTCTTAAGGTAGGACTTTTCGCAGGTGATGCACCGGTCTCAGGCAGACGTGCATTCATTGTCCCACCTTCCAAAAAGATTACAGGCATCTGCACCTCATCGGCAACTGTAGGTCCCTCCGTCTCCCTTGGAGTTGCGGATTCCGTAACGGTCTTTGCAAGTGACCCCTTTGCCGCCGATGCATGGGCTACGGCCCTGTGCAACACGATTCGGAAAGACGACACCTCGGTAACGGGATGCCTCCGTGGTACCCGGGTTACCGGATTTTATGCCATTATCGGTGAATGGACATACTCATGGGGTGAGGTGCCGCCGCTCGTGCCTGCTACCATCGATTCAGCACTGATAACTTCTGGAAAATATTCATAGACCGATATTTTCGTCAATAAATTCCCTGGAAAGGGATGGGGCATCCCTTCCCCTGAACGACGCAAGGATTTCAACTCCATCGGTTACGTCAATCATCCCTTCACCGTCCCGGATCACGAACACAACCTCAAAGAGGTCGACCTCTCCTATCAATACCCCCTCCACAAGTTCAGATGCCGGTTCGAGCATCATCCTGTCGCGGGCGAGGTCATCGGGCTCACTCCTGAAGAACCATATCCATGCCTGGTATGCATTGAGGAAATCGGATGTGATAAGTGCCTGCGCGCTTGAAATCTCAATTCCGTCAAGGACGTCCGCCAGCCTGAAAGCATCGTCACCCGACTTTTCAAGGGCCCAGTCTGCAAAATCAGCAAGTTCTCCCTGCGAAATGGATAGGTCAGGTCCTTTCATGCCGTGTAAGATATGACTCATATTTCAATAAAAGGTTCCAAACTTCAGAAACATCCAGGTGCCATGACAGCACCGTCCTGAAAGGTATAATCACCGTCAGGGGAAACATCTGTCCATGAAAGAGGAGGACAGGGACTGGATTATCTACCACCTTGCCATACGCACCCCCCGGTCCAGCTTCGCCGACCTTGTCCGTGATTCCGGCTTTTCCGATGATGTTGTCCGTGATTCTGTTTTCAGGCTTGAAAAAAAATTCCTGCTCGAGGTTTCTGGAGACGAGATACGAGGGTTGTCAATCGGAGAGTCCCTCGTCAGGTGCCAGTGCAGGTACATGAAGGACTCACCGATAGTAATAGAGAACGGGGTAATCAGGGCCTGCAGAAGGAGTGAAGAGGGTGAGTGACCAGAAGGAGGTCGTAGTCCTCAGGATCGGCCACAGGCCGCAGCGGGACGCACGGGTGACCACCCATGTTGGTCTGACGGCAAGGGCGCTCGGGGCACAGGGCATGTACCTCACGACGAGGGATACCGGGGTTACCAGTTCGATTCTCGATGTAGCTGGTCGTTTCGGGGGTGCTTTTTTCGTAGAAGACGGAAAGGGCTGGAGATCATGTATCAGCGATTGGAAAGCTGGCGGTGGTACGGTTGTCCACCTTACGATGTATGGTCTGAACCTTCCGGATGTTGAAGACTCAATCAGGGAGCATAAGCGTATTCTTGTCGTTGTAGGCGCTGAAAAAGTCCCAGGGGAGGTGTACGGGCTTGCAGACTACAATGTGGCAGTGGGAAGCCAGCCGCATTCGGAGATAGCGGCCCTGGCGATATTCCTCGACCATTATTACAGGGGGACAACGCTCTCACAACAGTATTCCGACGCACGCGTCACCATCATCCCTTCGGCCCATGGCAAGACAACGCAGGAACGGTGAGGCAGTTTGTCGGGGGAACGCGTCCTTATCGCCGGCTTTTCAACCCGCCACGTGGCTGCATCAGCTTGCCGGGCGGGTTTTTCAGTATGTTGTATCGACCATTTCTGCGATGCTGATCTCCTTAAAATCGCTTGCCCGTGTTTCAGGTTCGAGGAACTTGATCAACTCGCGGAAATTGTTCAGAAAACTGCAGAAGCCTGGAGTCCGGACTGGTTTGTCCCGACATCCGGTGCTGAACTCCTGGACCCGGGGCTAAGGCGCCTTGGCTCTCCCCCTTCAAAAGTACAGCCGTTTATGGACAAACGGCTCACTTCACGCTTTTTTAAGAGGTATGGCATACCCACTGCGAGGGATCTCCCCGACGGGACATATCCCGCTTTTCTCAAACCAGCTGGTGGGTCAGGAGGGTGGAGAAATGCCATCGTTCATGACCGACTGCAGGAAGCGGCCTGGGAATCCCTTTTTCCCGGTATACCTTATCTTCGCCAGGAGGTGGTGAGGGGTCGTCCGGTAAGTGTATGCTGCGTAGCGGATGGAAAACAAGCTGTCGCTATTGCAACAAATGAGCAGGTGATGCGCGGTTCGGATGACGCACCTTTCGGTTTTTCAGGATCAGTCACCCCTCTCGATCACCCGATGGCAGGGACCATTGCAGATTGGGCAGAGAGGATAGCCGCTTCTTCAGGACTGACAGGGTGTATCGGGATCGACTTCATGGTTACACCCCGGAATATCAGGGCGATTGAGATCAATCCCAGGTTCCAGGGGACCGTTGATACGGTTGAAGCTGCCACCGGCGTCAACCTTTTCAGGCTCCATTATGACGCCTGTCGTGGCAGGCTGCCCGAACGGCGGCCAGTCCCCACTTGTTACGCAGCGAGAAAGATCATATTTGCTGAAAGATCGTTGACGGTCAGGCACTCTCCAGAGTCGTGGCCAGGGTACGTAACTGATATTCCCTGGCAGGGAACTGCTTTTCTGAAAGGAGATGCAGTCGTGTCGGTGAATGCGGTGGGAAGAACGCATGACGGGTGCATTGGTCGCCTGCGTAACCATATTACCGCCGTCCAACAAATGTTCTAGCAATGGTCACAGTCGAGGAAGTACTTGCCGACCGGGCGATCGTCGCCTATCTCAACCGGCTCGTCGGCGAAGAGGGAATCGAGCTCCTCCGGAGATTTCCCAAGGAAGGGGAATTTAGTGACGAGGACCTCGCTGCCGAGACCGGGATTAACCTCAACTCTGTCCGACATACCCTGTACACACTGTATGAAAAACGCCTTGCAGAATACAGGCGAATAAAGAACAATGAAACCGGGTGGCTCACGTATCTCTGGCAGATCCGGGTCGATAACATTCACGCAACCATCATTGAGGACATGAAGATGATCCTCGAAAAACTCCGGATCAGGGAGAAATACGAGGAAGAAAACGATTTTTACAAGTGTAGTGAGTGCCATGCGATCCTCACCTTCAACCGGGTGATGGACGCCGAGTTCACCTGCCCGGAGTGCGGAGGACCGATAGAACACTATGACAACAGTCCTATCCTGAACGCTCTGAAGCGCAGGATTGATCTGATCCAGCAGTCGATAGCACAGGAATAGGTCTTTACCGGATGTCGGACACAGGGTGGTGCCCTGACGAGGAGGAGTGCATGGACCTCCTCATTTCAGCCGGCTGCAGTGCCAGGGTTATCGGGCATTGCCGCTCTGTCACAGTCCTGGCATATGACATGGCAGTCCGCTCAGGGGTTACAGATCCGAAACAGGTCCTCACCGGGGCAATGCTCCATGACATAGGAAGGGGTTTCTCCCATTCCCTTCACCATGCCCAGATGGGAGCTGATTACTGCCGGAGAAAGGGAATCACTGAGGAAATCGCCAGGATTGTCGAGTGTCATACGGGAGCGGGGCTGACCCCCGACGAATGTACACTCCTTGGCCTGTCACCGCGTGACTGCCTGCCCTCAACCCTTGGAGAGAAGATCGTCGCACATGCTGACAACCTTGTCAAGGGTACGAAAACAATCTCGGTCGAAACCAGGATCATGAAAGCATACCATCTTCCAGGCCGTGTTCGCGAAAGAATTTATCGGCTTGCACTGGAGGTTGAGACCGCCTGTGGGAGGTAACACCCTTTTTTCCTGGCTGGATCCAAGTCTTTTGAATTATCCGTAAAGCTAAGTTACATCCAGGAAACAATCCATACATGGTGAAACTGTCTGGATCCACACTATTCAGCAATAAAAAAGGAAGGGCGCCCTAGCGGATAGCTTTATAACGGGTCTTCTGGGTGACCCTCTCCTTGACCTGTTTGAACTCGGTCTTCACCATTTTCGCCGAAAGGGTACTGCCACCAGTCCCAAGGGCTGCCTGGTACTGTGACCAGCTGTTCTGTGTCGAGCTGATGCTTGATGAAAGAGTACTCGAAGGCAGGTTTCCATTACAACCGCCACCTGCGGATACAGGGGCAGAAAAAGCGAGCACCAGCCCTGCGGTAAAGAGAAGTATAACAATACCCGTGCAGTTCATGATCGTGATATGTTGTACCGGGTATGCAAAAACCCTGCTGCTCGTACCAGAGTAACCTGATACAGAGGTGCAGGGGTGAGTTAATTCATATCTTTCTCTGATCTTGAAACTGTCACTATTCCCTTGTCCAGGTGTTCTTCAGGAAGATGATGGCTCTTATGGCATTCGAGCCTTCAGATCATCACCTGCCTTACCTGGGGAAGATTTCGTATCTCCTCAACCGTGCCTACCGGCAGGGGCTCATTCATGATGATTACCAGCCTGGGCTCCTCAGCGAGAAGCGGATCGGTGACAAAGATCTGCCTTATCGACAGGTTGTGCCGGGTCATGACTTCCACACAGGCGCCCACGATACCCTGCTCCCGGGCGTCGCGGGGGAGTACGGTGATGATGCTCAGCCCGAGTGTCTGGGCGACACCGGTCAGGTCGGGGGTAGCCCGCATGTTCAGAAATATCTCCTTCAGCCCGGGACTTGCAAGGATACGGGCTGCAGTGGCATCAACAACCCTCCGGTCCGTTTGGAGAACCTTTGAGACCTGTGTAGAGGGTATGGGTATGCCATTACAGGCTATCCTCCCTTCAGAATTCACCGAGAACCCGTTTTCAAGAAGAAACCTGGCGACTTTTGCCTGGGAGGGAGAGTCTGAAAAAGCAGCGATTATCTCAGACCACATTCTGTATCGATCTATGGGTAACGACTATAAATGCACTTTGATGTCCCAATACCTTCACCATAACTCCCCCTGATAGCAAGCTGACTTTGTACTCTGTACCCTGCTAGTGCATTTTTAGAAGAGTGGAGACCATTGCATTCTACTGAATGTGTCTGGAGATTGCCCATACGGCTCAGGCCGGTGCAGGAGCTCCCTCGAAAGGTAACTTCCAGCCTGGTTTGAACCGCCATTGGAGTTGATCCCATATACCATGTCAGACAGGTATGGGTCGATGTAAAAAACAGTGTATAGAGACGCAGAGTGCCGGGATATGGATACCTTCTTTAATGAAGGCGTCCTATCTATTCAGGCCAAATGCGAGGGTAGCCAAGCCAGGTCAAAGGCGCTAGCTTGAGGGGTTAGTCTCGTAGGAGTTCTTGGGTTCGAATCCCATCCCTCGCATCATAGTTAATTTCTAACACTTTTAGACCATTGTTCTATCATATCTTCCATACCACCTTTTTTTCTGGTTGATTTCACCAGGTCGGGCATACTCCGTAGTAACGAATGGAGAGTTACCTGAAGGCGGCTTATTTTATCTGATTGAATTCTCCCCCGATCTATCCAGGCAGTGTGAAAAACCACAGAGTCCGGGTGCCTTTCGGCGCCCCGGACCATAGATACTGGTAATAACACCCGCGGCAGAA
>CASGHA010000106.1 GCA_949319355.1 uncultured Methanospirillaceae archaeon
CCGAAACTGCCGTCCGTCTCCTGACGGAAAAACTCGAAAAAACGAAGAAATGCTCCGGACCAGGAAGGTGCTTGAATATTACGACTTTGTCGGGTGGTGTTCGCGGGTCTGGACGCTCATCGATGAGATCTACGGACCGGAACGCAGTTACCCTGAGGAGGTCAGGAGCATGGGGGTACCGAGGTGCACCTGCAGCGGTTCGGCAGGGGTGCAGTTCATGCTTACTGGGGAGTACTACAACCGCCTGTCGGGGTACCTTGACGAGACCCGGGAGATGAGCGGGAATAATGAGGGAAAGTCATAACCAGGGGCATCTACATAAAAAATCCTGACCAGGGCGTCCCTCATCATTCCATTCTTTGCAGTCACCACCAATCCTCCCGGCCATGAGTACATTCAAGTGGGAAAGGGTTTTAGGCGGGTAAGACAGTCAAAAGAAAGGGGGGAGGAGAAGATCATATCCCATACCATCTCCCAGGCTGCTTATGATGGTCCGGCGTATATCCCCGAACCCACGAGCCAGTGGTCGTCAACCGGCACGACATAACACAGCTTCATCCCGTTCGTTCCGGTGTCAGGGTTGAAATAGTCCACGTACGCGAAGCCTCCGCCCCGCTTCGCCGTCGCTATCTCCCATGCCGTACTCTTAACACCATGGCCGTCCGTGAAGTTCATCCGGTTCGAACCGATAGTCTCCGGCTGGAGCGGCATGGCCAGCGTGGTCCCGTTGTAATCGTACGCGAAGATATACCGGCTTCCGTTGGCGAACACTCCTTTCCGGTCATTGAATGCGGCAACCGATTTTTCAAGCCCGTTTGCCTCTGCATACCGCCTGGCCTGCTTCACCCGCTCAACGAGTCCTTCCCGCTCTGTCACATTGAACCTGGCCTCCAGTTCAGGGAGGTATACCCCTGACCCGAGGAACCAGCCGTCGTCTACTGGCAGGACGTATGATAGCTTGAACTCCTCGCGGTAGTTGTCAGCCGGGTTCTGGTAGATATAGTAGACATATCCTCCGCCTTCCCGGGCGACCTCGGCGAGCCTGGTGACGAAAGCGACCCCGTTCGGGTCGGTAAGCGCGGACCGGTCGGTGCCAAGCACGCCTTTCTGGTAGGGGAGGGCAATAACCGTCCCGTTCATCTCGTACGCAAAAATATACAGGTCTTTGTCGGTGAACTTCCCTTCAGGGTTATTGAACTCGTCAAGGGCAGCCGCCTTTCCATGGTCCTTCGCATACAGGTATGCCTCCTGGACGAACCGGGTGAGGTTTTCATTCCGGGCCACGGCCGGTGCGGTGCCGGCCTGGAGGGTCTTTACGTCCGCCACCCGGGCACCGGTGTCCTCGCGGGTCACCACGACCCGCCACTCGGCCCCGTCAGTCCCGGCCGTCTCCCATACCGCGATCTTGGTGATGTTCCGGTTCCAGTCCCGGTCATAGAAGGTGTACGACCCGGTGCCTGAGGGTTCCCTGGCGATGCGGGCCAGGACCTGGTGGAGGACCGGGTCTGCATACAACGGGTCGGTGAGGATGTTCCTGCCGATCTCCTCCCCGGTCACGTCAAAGAGCTGGGTGCCTTCAGACTGGGCTACCCAGATCTCGTAGGGGGTCCCGTTCATGGCCGGTTCGATGTACTGCCTGAGAAATACCTCAGGGGCATAGGTGATATCGACATAGCCGAGGTACTCCCCTGAAGTCGATACCACGGGGTAGCTCTGGACTATCCCGTTGAAGCCCTCGACGAGCCGAAAGACCGGGCTTACAAGGGGGGACTTTTTCTCACTGGTCGAGAGGAAATGGGGGTCCCGGCTCAGGTCGGCTCCGACCGAACCGGAATGCAGCCTCGGGACCGCGGCGATGACCGTCCCGTTCCGGGAGACGATGAGGGAGGAAACCGCCCACGGGTGTTCCATGAGGTTATCCGCCAGCGCTTTTTCGGCCCGGTCCCCGGAAAGGCCGCTTGTCGAAAGGACACGGGAGGTGTTCCCAAGGCCTTCCCTGATTTCCACAAGGCCGGCGTTGATGGAGGTCTTCAGGTCGCCGGCAACCACTTTCATCTCCGCGGTTTTTAAGTCGGTCTTCTCCTGGACGCAGCCCGAAAGGAAAACGAGGCCGGCTGCGAGCACCAGGACAAGGGCAAGACGGGAAGGAGACATACTGTTCAGGTTGCAGGGAGAGAACCATCAAGGTTTCCAGTTGGACCGCGGCTGCAGGGTACCTGGGAGAAGGGAGTTTCGCGGCTCTACAGGCCCTCCCTGGGCTATGGCTGCTCCCCAGTGTGAAGGTCAGCCGGGCCGGGAATAAAATTTCTGGGGCTGCCACCGAACCGGTTTTCTCTCCGGGTGCAGGAAAAGGGTGTCCTTTGGCAGGGCACTGAAGGTTTATGGACCCTGTCGCCGATCATCGTTTGGGACTGACTGATATGGGAGATTATCAGGATTTTACCACAGGCTGCACTGACACCCACATATCGCTGGGCGATGCAAGGGAAAAGGCAAAAAACCACTGCAACGGCTTTATGAAGGAGGTCCAGTACGGGTACACGACGACCTTTACCGAGGAGGCTACAGGAAGGCCAATCGGCGAGTATTACGAGCGGTAGGTATCGGTCCCGGGAAAACCGCTTTTTGTAACGAAATATCCGTCCAGCCAGGCAACCGGGTATATGTATTCATGGCAGAAACCTCAGGCCTGACCTCGTCCTCCTTGTTTCATGCCCGGGGTGTGGATAGTGAATCAAAGGTATTAACCAGCCGGGACTACCAGAACGTCATATGAAACTCCTTGTCGCACTAGGTATCCTCTGTCTCCTGACCGGGACCGCCGTTGCATTCTCTGTGCCAGATCTGAACTCGTTTTCCTGGAAGGCGAAAAACGGGAACGGACCTGTCCTTACCTTCGAAGGAGGCCAGCGGTTCGAGGCCGGGCAATACCCGGTCATCGTGCTCACGGGGTCGTTCCGCCAGATGGGCCGGCAGTATGGCGCCCTTATGAAGACCGGACTGAACGAGGAGTACGCCTATATCCTCGACAGCCTCGCGAAGCGGGGGTACACCCGCGACCAGGTCCGGACGATGGGGCGGGAGGCCGCCGTACTGTATCCGCAGCGCCAGATGGAGCTGTTCGAGGGCATGGCAGAGACCTCGGGCCTGACCACCGATGACATCCTCGCTCTCTATAACGGGCTTATTTTATACCTCATGATGCAGCCTGCCCCGGCCCACTGTTCGTACCTTGCCACCTGGGGAAATTATACGACTGACGGTTCGGTCGTGGTCTCCCGGAACTGGGACCTGGACGATTCCGTCCTCCCGTTCACCCCGTGGTATGCCCTCGTCGTGTACCGGCCAACCGACGGCAGCAACGGGGTCGCGACCTTCGGCCCGGCAGGAATTCGGCCCGAGACCCTCATGAACAGCAGGGGGCTCTTCATTGCCGATGACAACTCCGGGATTTTCGACGATGACGCTCCCGATACCAGGCCTGACCTCGTCTCGGAGTTCTTCAGATTCATGCTGGACTATTCGGACCTTGCGGGGCTCAAGATAGGGGTCCAGGGCGCCAGGCCGAACCTTGCATGGATAATCGATGTCGCGGGGCCTGACAACGCCTATGTCTACGAAGTCATGACGAACGAGACAAAGGTCAGGACCGGTGACGGGGTGGTGGCCGCGGCGAACCACTTCGTCGACCCGTCGTGGAAGCAGGCATCTCCCCCTCCGGACCACACGATCACCCGGTACAACAACCTCCTGAAGCAGGCGGAAGATGCGAAAGGCACGATTGATGCTGCGAAAATGATGGAGATCCGCGACGTTGCCTGGGAGAAAGGCGGCGCGACCTTCCTGCACTCGGTCCTCTCCCCGACCAGCCCTGAAAGTTTATACACGACAAACCACATGGTCGTGTTTGTCCCGAAGACACAGACTCTCTGGATGAAGGTGCCGGAAAAGAGCTGGCAGAAGGTCGAACTTGCGCCCCTGTTCAGTGCATGAAAGGGAATTGACTGCATATCCTTTTTTATAGATGAACCCTCTTCAGGAGAAAACATAGGGTGTATTTCACGACTAAAGCCGTCGTTAACCTGATTTTCAGTCTGATTTTTCTTCTCATATGTTCAGTCTAAGCCCTTTTCTCATAAGGTTTGTAAACGGCCGGACGTGTCGCCAGGGTGCTCCGGCAGGACACCGTGTTAATGTCGGGGAGGACCTGGACGGGGCTGAACCCGGCGCCAGGCCCCGGGGATTTGCGGGGATCTCTCAATGGAAAAATGATTGGAGTGAAAGAATAACTGTTTTTGCCCGGGTCTTCAGCAGAGTGGCAATCCCGGCAGGTATTTTCTTACCGTCCTGAGCCTCCACTTCGTTGATGAAAGCCTGCAATTGTCCTTCTGCAGCGGGCATGTTTCCTTTCTCGACAGATTTCAGCGCATTCTCAAGTTTCGAGAGGAGACTGTTTTTAATTCCTTTGTGAATATCAAGGCTTTCCACATAGGAGATGAGTGCCTTGAGGTCTCCGGCGGGATCTAGAGCTGTGGAAACCGTCACGGATACTGTTTCACTGTCAGAGAGTGCTCCGTCCGAGACACTGAACGTAATCTGGTATGCACCGCTCTGGCCTGAAACGGGTGTCCAGCTGAAGACTCCGTCCTGGGCATCAAGGGTGGCTCCTGATAGAAGAGGGTCAGCCGAAAAGGTAAGTTCATCGTTATCGGGGTCCGAGGCCGTGAGAGTTATCATTAAATTTTCACCCTCTACCACGACCTTATTGCCGATAGCCCCAAGAACCGGAGGCTGATTTCCGCTGTCACTGTCACAGGCGTCTCCAATCCCATCACTGTCCGTATCAGCCTGGTCTGGATTAGCCATTTCAGGACAGTTATCGACCATATCATCTATACCATCGTTATCATTGTCTGGGTCGCAGATGTCTCCTATCCCGTCACTATCCGTATCAGCCTGATCGGGGTTCAATACATCGGGACAGTTGTCAACGGTGTCCTCTATACCGTCGTTGTCGTTGTCAGGATCGCAAACGTCTCCTATCCCGTCACTGTCTGAATCTGCCTGATCGGGATTTGACACCTTGGGACAGTTGTCTACAGTATCCTCTACGCCGTCGTTGTCGTTGTCAGGATCGCAAACATCTCCTATTCCGTCATTATCCGAATCTGCCTGGTCTGGATTTGCAATTTCAGGACAGTTGTCAACGGTATCCTCTATACCGTCGTTGTCATTGTCACTGTCACAAACATCTCCTATCCCGTCACTGTCTGAATCTGCCTGATCGGGATTTGACACCTTGGGACAGTTGTCAATGGTATCTGCTACTCCGTCGTTGTCGTCATCAGGGTCAGAATCATCTCCTATTCCGTCTCCATCAGTATCCGGGCTGACTGTTACCGTTACCCATACGATCACAGATTCAGCTTCTCCATCTGAAACTCTATAACTGAATGCTGTCGTCCCGGTGAAACCTGCAGGCGGTGTATAGGTAACAGAACCACCCGGGTTCAGGGAGGCCTGACCGTTTTCCGGCAGGGTTTGCAGGATTACCAGAAGAGGGAATGACTCGCTGTCAGAGTCATTGGAGAGGACGTCGATTACCACAGGAGTATCCTCAAGGGTGCCAGCAGCATCGTCTACGGCAACGGGAGGGTCATTGACCCATTCTGCATACCAGAGCTCACCGTCCCATGAACCGGGCGTGTAATCAGTGACCTTGTAAAATGCGATCCTGGCCCTGTCCTTCTCATTAAGACGGAGGGATGTATATTTCCCGTCGTCACCGGTACCATACATGTTCGTCGTAGAACCCAGGTGTTCTGTGACCGTTATCGGCAGTATATTCCAGGTTTCATCTCTCTGCTGGGCGTACTTCAGGTCGCCAGACTCGTAGAAATAGACGATATTCGCCCGTTCATACGAATCGATAGCGAGTGATGTGAACTTGCCGACATCGCCCGTGACGGTTCCATCACTCCGTACGCCTTCGGATTCTACGACCTCCGTATGCCAGCCTGAGCCGTCCTTCCATGCATATACGAGGTCGTTCTGGGGGAAATAATCAAAATAACTGATGCGGGGGTTGTTCTGATTGTCGAATGCGAGAGAGAGGTAGATACCAAAGGTGTCTTTCACGACTTCGGTATGCCACGCAGTCCCATCAAACCAGGCATACTTCACGTCCTCGTTATATGCATCAAGATAGGCGATACCCGGATGACCATTTGCATCCACAGCGAGAGAACAACCTGACCCGACATCCTTGTCATTGTCGGCAACCGTTACATCCCAACCAGTCCCTTGCGAGACGGCGTACTTCAGGATGTCGTTCTGTCCGACGGGATTATCGTCGTAATAGGCGATATGGCGGGTGTTGCCGGTGTTCAGGACGAGCGATGTATCCCATCCTGCTGATGTGTCGATCACCCGGATATCCCAGATCCCTCCCTCTTTTACTGCGAAATTGAGGGTGTCATCTGTCACATCATAATAGGCGATCTCAGGGTTGCCTTCCTCGTTGAATACTAGCGAGCTCGCCCTTCCAACGTCTCCCATCGCACCAGCCACATTCCCGGTGTCCACAATTTCGACCTGCCACTGGGATCCGTCCCACCGTGCAAATTTAAGATCTCCCAGGTTTGCGTCATAATAACTGATGCCAGGGTTTCCTGACGGGTCAAGGGCGAGTGATTGTGCCCAGCCCACATTTCCCTGGTCGTCAACCTTCTCAACGGACCATGAAGCATTAACACCAGAAATACAGAGCAGTGCAAGAAGGAATGTCAAAATAGTGCATGTAAGACCCACATGCCGGGTCCTGATCAAGTCCATAACATTTTCTACTACAGGTAGAGATTTATTAAAATTTCGCAGAATAATAACGTAATTCTTTATCTCTATCATTAAAACAGATATTTTATCGCATTACTTCCCTCACCAGCCATATATATATAAGGAACTACTGATCCGATCATGATAACCGTATGGGCAAAGAGTCGGATAGGGGTTTAAATTAGCCTTAAATGACGGAATTTTTACATTATATTACAAATCATTCAGATTTACATTTTTTCAAGCGGACGTTTCCAGAAGGACACTATCATAAGACAACCTTCAGTAGTAGCCTGAACAGTATCAGATGATGAAAAAAGGAAAACGTATTCATTATCACCCGTTTTCTGATCCAGATGGCGCGTTGTCCAACAGATCCGTGTCCTGGTCTGCCAGCGTTGCCCAGAGTTAGCAGTTCTTATAATCATATCAGGGCAGGCCTTCGGACAGTCCGGGACCTTACGGCCATATCGCGACAGGCCCGTCCCAAAGTGGGATCAGAGGGCTGGACCGGCATATCCCCTTTTCCCTTTGTTTCGGATGGAACGAGTCGCCTGATAACCCGGTCCATGAATAAGCCAGCTTCATCACCCGTCCAGCCCCGGAAAAAACGGTAATCCCGGGTTTACCGCTTCGTAAACGTGACCTTCCACGTACTGAATTCCGGGATGAACAGGTTAGGGTTCTCCGGGCAGGTATCGCAGACTCCCCTCGGTTCCTGGAGGTACATCTCCTGGGAAACGGGGTCATTTATCGCCGGGGTGAACGGGATGTCCGTGTCGGTCTGGATGACGTAACGATACGGGTCGAGGCTCCCGAAGTAATACTCTTTGAACCGCTTCCGCTGGTCCGGGGTCGCATTATGGGACCAGTCGCCGCTTTCTGCCGCGGTCACGTCGACCGGGACCCACCCGTACCCTTCGAGGTAGTATTCCGCCCAGAAATGGGTCCCGGCTGTCCCGGTGATCATCTGGTAGCCTCCCACCGCCCGGGCCGGGATACCGATGGAACGGCAGAGGGCTGTAAAGTACGTACTCTGGGAACCGCAGTCACCGATCCCTGTCGAAAGGACGTAAGCTGACTCGGGGGTCCCCGAAGCGTCAAGCCAGGCATGGGGAGCCTTGCTGTACGGGAGGGTGCCGACAATGTGCTGGTAGATCATCTGTGCCTGGAGGTAGGGGTTCGTCTCGTTTCCGACGATATCGAGCGCCTTCTTCTTCATTTCTGGCGTGATGGCAGTATTCCCCCCGGGAGCCGTATACATGAGGTACAGGGGGGAGGTCGTGTTGTAGGGCTTCACCCGTCCAGGGTCGATGGAAAACCGCTGTTCGTGCTGGTCAAACCGGAACCGTGCGGTCAGGTTGATGAAGGGACCGGTCTCCTCTTCAAGCGGGACCTCGAAATACCCGAGGCCGAGGTGGGCATCAGTGCCGGATGTGTATTTTGCATACTTCGCCGGCCCGACCGAGACGATGGTCACATTAGTCTGTGAGTCGGTCCCGATAGGGAGGGGTATCCAGAGCCTGAATGTCCCGGTCCTGGGAAGTGCGTCCCGCGGAAACGAGAGCTCCTCGAGGCCTTCATAGGAAACCGGTTCTCCATACGGCCCGGCCCCGGCCTTCCACGGGGTGGTGACCAGGGGGATAACCTCGTCGTAGATGGGAGTGTGGTTCATGGCTGCGGTTTTCTGCCGCATCAGGGGCAGGTTGTGGTTCAGGATGTTGCTCATGGTACCTGAGAAGTACCTCGTTTCCCCGTCACTTTTCAGGGTCACGTTCATCGGACCGTCCAGCCATGCTGCCCGTTCCGCCGCTGATGAGGTGGGATAGGCGCCTGCGACCACCCGTTCCACGGTGCTCCGGTTGTACGGGAAATCGGAAGTCATCATTTGAGCCGTCGCTGCCCGGTCACGGGCTTTTCTGGCTGAAACAGCGTCACCATCTGCCAGGAACTCCTGCTGTGCCCGGGTGAACAACGCTTCCGCAGTATGGTAATTGTGGTTTGTAAATTCGTTTTCTCCCTGGGCAAGGAGGGGATCACCCTTCGATGCCTGGGGGGTTGCCGGACCGGACGTGCATCCTGCGGCGAGGACCGCGGCTGCAGACAGAATGAGGATGGCAATTGTAAGGACGTGTCTCATCGGGCACCTGCCAGGGGCATGATCACTGCTCTGGAGCGATCTGCCATTAAAGTTCGGAAATGTTCCTGGCGTGAACTTTTGACTTGTACACGGCGAAAAACCATGACAGGATTGTGAGAGTGTAATAACCGGACCGTCACGAACAACCCCGGTGTAAAGAGTGCGGTTTCATTACTCACCAGCCTGTCACAAGGATTGCCGGGATCAATTATTCCGGACATTACCTGGGCGAGGTAACCGGTGGGACGTACCCATCACTCTCACGGGGACGTTATTCTGGCAGGGATGCAATAACGGGGACACTCTCTGTAAGAACGAGGCTTTAACAGACCTCCATCTTCATGCCCTCTGACCCGAGGTACTGCAAACCCCATACGCGGATTGCATCAAACACCGGAAAGAGGGCCCTCCCTTGTCCGGTCAGCGAATATTCAACGCGGGGAGGGATTTCGGGAAACACGGTCCTCGACAGTATTTTCTGGCCTTCAAGTTCACGGAGGTGAAACGTGAGGGTATTCGAGTTCACCCCGTGCATCCTTTTCTGGAGGTCGGTAAAGCGGAGGGCATGGTCCCGGAGGTGCCAGATAATGAGGATGTTCCACTTGCTCCCCATGACCTCGATAAATAATTCTATGAGGCATTTGGATTTTTTATTCGATTCAGACAAATATATCGCATTAGTTATTTTTCCATTACTATATTAGTATTCCTTTCCTGCAGTGTATAAGTAACTAAATTGAAATTAAGGTATAAGAGAACAGCAGGTGTAGAAAATTGGAGAATAATGGTCCACAATGTGCAAAATGTACGGTCCTGAGATGCGGTGCGACAGAAAAGACAGGGAAAATACCGTCATCCTGTCCAACAGTTGCATATGCGGATTTAATCAGGGAAACAAAGGAAAAATACCGTCTGCCAGAAAACCAGGCCGTCCTTCTGGGATGGCAGGGCCTGATGAGCAGGGTCATGGACCCGGGAAAGCCCTGGGAAAAATTTTCCTGGACCCGGGTCGACGAGGTCATGGAGTATGCACGGATACGGAAGATGAAAAGACTGGGAATTGCCACGTGCTATGCACTCCTCCCTGAATCAAAACTCCTATCCGATCTCCTTGAAGCCAACGGGTTCGAGGTCGTCTCCGTTTCCTGCCTCTGTGGTGAAATAGACCCGCATTACATGGGAATGCCAGGGAATGTCTTTTGCAACCCGGTCATGCAGGCCGAAGTGCTCAACCGAGAAAAAACCGAACTGAACCTCATGGTCGGACTGTGTGTCGGGCATGACATCCTGTTCCTCCGTTACTGCAAAGGAGAGACAACCCCTCTCATTGTGAAGGACCGGGCACTTGGCCACAACCCTGTCGCAGCCCTCTACCTCAGCCAGAACCGCTTTTACAGGGACAGGTTCATGAGGAAAGCCCCGTAAACCGGGTCAGTCTTTCTGTTGTCCTGTTTTGCAGCAACCAGGAGATCAGATCTTTTAAGAAGTGGCCCTGAACCGTGTCAGGACGGTCCGGCTGCAAAGCGGAACGCCCCGGAGGGCACGATCATCTCAAAGCGGGCACCCGAACCTGCCTTCCCGGTCTCACGGATGGTGATACCGGTGATCGCGAGGATCTCTCTGACCAGAAAAAGCCCAAGACCGGTGTTTTTCCCAAAGCCCCGTTCAAAAATCTTCTCCTTCTGGTCATCCACGATACCTTTTCCATTGTCCTCGAACCGTATGATACAGCCATCAGGTGTTTTTTCAGCTGAAATCCTGATGGTATCCACGGGTCCCCCGTGTCGTGCAGAGTTTTCCATGAGGTTGTAAAACACTTTTTCAAGCATCGGGTCGGCGAAGACTTCGAGGTGGTCCAGGTCAGATATGACGGAGATCCCCTGCCTGTCAGGCTGCCGTGCGACCATGGCTGCCACGTCCTGCCAGCGGGGTTCGCTGGACCCGATGTCCTCATAAATGCTGGTGAACCCGATATGGTCGCGGATCCTCTCGGTCGCGGTCTCCAGCCGGGATAAGTCCTCCTCATCGAGCTCCGTCCCCCGGGACTTTTCCTTCATCAGGGCGATGCAGCCCTGCATCAGTGTGACCTGGTTGAGGATGTCATGCCGGGTTATGGCATTGAGGAGGTTGATCTGGCGGTTTGCCCTCCTGAGCGTCTCCTCAATCATCTTAAGCTTCGTGATAACACGGGCCGAAGCAAGGACCTGGTCCACCCCGCCGTCCGGGCCGTGCACCGGTGCAAGGAGCCAGAGGATCCAGTTCCCGCTCGGGATCTGGAATTCCACTTCAACGGGCGTATCGGTAGCAAAGACCTTTTCAAGGGACTCCTCCCACAATTGGACCAGGTGCCCCGGAAATCCCATCTCCCCGTGAGTCTTTCCGATAAATTCACGGGGAGGGATCCCGAGCTCCTTCTCCACCGCCGGGTTGGCATACAGGTGCCGCAGCTCCCGGTCAAAAAGCATGATCGTATCGAGGGACTGTTCACTCAGCACCCGGAAACGTTCCTCGCTCTCCCGGAGGGAGGCTTCGAGGTCCTTATGTGCCGTGATATCGCTCATGACGACGAGGACGGCCGGCGACTCCTTGTAGGGGATTTCAATGGAGTTTATGAGGGCTACGCGGTGCTCGCCGGAACGGGGGACGATCCCGACTTCGTTCCACCCGGTCGGCTTTCCCTCTCCCCGCAGATTCATCCGGTCGACCACGAGGTCCCGGCTCTCCGGTGCCACGAATTCGAATATCGAGCGTCCTACCAGGTCTTCCTGCCTGATGCCGGTAACCTGCGCTGAGATCCTGTTGGCATAGAGGATAGTCCCCCCGCGGTGCACAATCACGAACTCCGGCAGGTTTTCCGCGAGGGTGCGGTATATCACCTCGCTTTCCTTTTGCATCTGTTCGGCCCTGCGCCGCTCGGTAACATCCCTGCCGATCACCTGGAATCCCTGGAACTCACCGTCCCTGACAACAGGGATGGCCTGAAGGTCCAGCATGGCAACCGAGCCGTCCTTTCTTTTTGCCCGGACCTCAAGGATTTCGGATTTTCCTCCTTTTCGCCGGATCTCCCTCCTGACCCGGATCTTTTGCAGGTCCTCCTCCAACATGAACCTATCTCCTTTCTTTCCGGTAATGTCATCAGGCATGAACCCGAGGACCCGTTCCACAGACGGCGAAACATAGGTGATCACCCCCTCCCTGTCCTCCATGTAAATCAGGTCGGAACTCCGTTCTGATATTCCCCGGAACATTTCCTCGCTTGCATGGAGTGCTTCCTCGGTCTTCCGCTTATCGGTGATGTCGATGCCAATCCCGGTGAAATATGCCTGGTTATCGATCAGCAGCCTCCGGGCCGTGAAGAAAAAGGGGATTCCTGCCCCGGAGCGGGTGACGAGGGTCGCCTCGGCTGATCCCTGGCCTTCCTCCATTGCACGCCGTATCCCGGCGCTTACCGCCTCACTGTCGGCCGGGTCGGGAAACCAGTCGAGGACGTGGCGGCCGGCTAGCTCCTCTCCGGAATACCCGGTTATCGTCTCATGGTTTTTGTTCCACCTGACCAGCCGGCCGCTGCTGTCATAGAGGTAGAGGATCCCGGGCACGCTGTCAAATATAGCGTGGTTGAAGTCGGTCTCCTGCCGTAACGCCTCCTCTGCCTTCCGGCGTTCGATCGCCATCCTGATCTTGTGTTTGAGTTCAACGAACTGCGAGGTCGGGTCCCCTCCTTTCTGGAGGTAAAAATCGGCACCGCTGTTGAGCGCCTCGATGGCAACTTCCTCCCTTCCACGGCCGGTGAAGAGGATGAAAGGGACGTCGCCGTATTGTGAGCGGACCTGTTTCAGAAATGCGATGCCATCCATCCCGGGCATCTGGTAATCTGAAACCACGGCGTCGGGGATACGGGTAACCAGGTATTCCAATGCCTCTTTCGCAGACGGTGAGGTATCAACAGAGAGATCTCCGGACCGTTCCAGGAACAGCTTGCTCAGGTGGAGCAGGCTTGGTTCGTCATCGACGAAGAGGATACAGTACATCCCGGCCCTCATGAACGCTCATTGATGAAGGAAGGGAGGAGGGTCTATAAAATAGTGCCTGAGATCAGCGGGCAGCCTGCAAAGAGGGACTCCCCGTGGAGCAGACGGACCGTTTTGCCGGTGAAGGCATATTCAGGGTTCTGTCGGTTAGCTGGT
Organism: uncultured Methanospirillaceae archaeon; assembly: GCA_949319355.1. Taxonomy (GTDB): domain Archaea; phylum Halobacteriota; class Methanomicrobia; order Methanomicrobiales; family Methanospirillaceae; genus KLAP105. The sequence goes on from CASGHA010000106.1 coordinate 13,159, forward strand.
GGAAATGGTCCGGGCAGGAGGAGGGACGTAGCTGTGATGAGCCCGCCCCCCGGGTCCAAAAAGACAGAAATGACGGTGTTTCCAGTGACGCCTCATTTTTCTGCGACCGTTCCCGGGGTGCCGGCAAGACGTCCAGGGACGTTGCCCTAATAATACCGTTTGCCCTTGAGGAACGCTGGGACACCTTTTTCTGCGAGGATACGGAGGTTCTTCCTGTGGGCGTCGCCGTGCACTTCGTTCAGGAAGTCCAGTTTCGTACAGGTATCGAAATCGGAACATTCCCAGCAGCCCCCGATGCCTTTTTCAGAACAACACGTCCGTATGGCACAATTTGGCGGGCCGCCCCCGTCCCGGCACCCCTTTTTGCACCGGAACTTCATCATCAGGCCCAGCACTTCGTAGCACTCCGGGTACTGCTGGAATGCCGCGGCAAACGGGTATTTCGCCAGTGAGGTCGCGAATACGTCATAGCGTGCGGCACGGAGTTCCTTCCGCAGGTCACGGGCGAGGTCGGCAATTTTTCCTTTATACCCATGGCAGTCAAGGCAGCATAACCCGCAGCAGGTGACCGAGTCTTTTTCTTCCATGGACGGATGTTTTCATCTTGTCGGTTATGAAGGATCTGCAGGCATGGTGAAACTGATCGATTTTTACCATGAAACAGGAGGATTCGTTGACCAGAAGGGTACGGGATGCCGGACCCCCCTGAGGATTGCTCTGTTCCGCTCCTGGTGTGCCCGGGTCCGGGACCCCTCTCAATCCTGGCATCCGGGACCTGTGAACGGGCACCGGCCTCATAATCAGTGCCAATCCCACTCTCGCAGCCGGGCCCTGGACAGCGGCCGGTACCAGGGGTAAGAATCTTTTTGGGGTCACATGGTCCATGTGATACATGCCGGGATACAAAGACAATGCCCGCTTAAACGGCGTTATCTGAAAGATACCGCGTGTTTCTGCCTGTAGACAGTGATTCGGGAGACTCAGTCGTTCATGATGCGATGGCCCAGGGACCGGGGGTTAGAGGCGAGGATGCTCGGGACGCTGTTCCTCCTCGCCCTCGTGTACTTCATCTTTATCGCGGCCCTGGCATACCTCGGAGTCGATTCCCTGGTCCTCGTGGTGATTGTCACGGCTTTCCTCCTGTTCCAGTTTTTTTTCTCAGACCGCCTGGTCCTCCTGACCATGGGTGCCCGGGTGGTCACGGAAGAGGAAGAGCCCCACCTCTACGAGGTCCTGACGCGCCTGTGTGCCATCGCGGGGATGACCCGGCCGGCGATTGCCATCGTGGACAAGAGCATGCCGAACGCGTTCGCCACCGGAAGGAATGCCAAAAATTCCGTGGTCGCCGTGACGAGAGGGCTCCTTTCGGCCCTCAACCAGGACGAACTCGAAGCGGTCCTCGCTCATGAGCTGAGCCACATCCGGAACCGCGACGTCATGGTCCTCACCCTGGCCAGCCTGGTCTCGACGGCAGCGTTTTTTATCGTAAAGAGTTCCCTGATGACCCGCCAGCCCGATGGGAGGAGCGGAAAACCGGAGTACTGGTTGATTATCCCGATATTGGCATCAGTCGTCTGGCTTGTCAGTTTCATTCTGATCAGGGCCCTTTCCCGGTACCGCGAGTTTTCTGCCGACCGGGGCTCGGCAGCCCTGACAGGCAGGCCTTCCCAGCTGGTCTCTGCTTTAATGAAGATCAGCGGGCTTATGGAACAGGTGCCGACCCGGGACATGAGGGAGGTCGAAGGTTTGAATGCCTTCTTCATCATCCCGGCGGTATCAGGGTCCCTGCTGACTGACCTTTTTGCCTCGCACCCGTCAACCGGGCAGAGAATTGCCGCACTTCAGCGGATTGAGCAGGAGATGGCAGGACATGGGCCTTAAGGAAGCGCTCAGATCGCTCCTCGGCACCCCGGACCTTCCCGGGGCCTCCCTCGAAAAAATGTTTGCCATCTCTGCCGCCGGCATAACGATGCAGAGCGGGTTTGACAAAAAACCGTCCCCAATGGCGGGGATCTGTTTCAAGCCCATCGAGTCCTCGCTCTATGATGCCACCAGGCGTGAGATGGAAGAACTGCTTTCCTTCAGCTCGCACGAAACCGGGACCACCTTTAAAGTCGTGACTGATGCCTACCGTTTCACCTGGGTGGTCCTTGAAGACCCGGATTTCGAAGACCTCCTCACCGGCATCCACCTCATCAGCCAGACCTTAATCGAGAAGGGGTTCGGTGCCTATCTCCTCTGTGCCATCTTCCGGTTCGGGGACGACAAACCCGTCTACTGGGTCTACAACTTCAAACAGGCACGGTATTACCCGTTCGTCCCGGCCGGAGAGAAAAACCGCGATATCGCCATGGAATTCAGGATGCGGTCACTGCTGGAAAGGGAACTTCCATTGGAAACCGATATCGGGAAATGGTATCCCCTCTGGGGTATTCCCCTCTAAAAATTCTTTATCCCTCTGCACCAAAAAGGGGAGCGGCCCGGAAAAGTCAACAGGGTTATCCCTGAAAAATCCCTGTTCCTGTAAAGACCTGCCTTGCTTCATCGAGGGTCATGTCCGCCGGGGGTACGATGACATCGGACTCGACGAGCTCCTCCCCGGAGAGCATCGTCCCTTCACGGATGACCAGTCCGATCAGGTCTGCAAGACCTTTTTTATATTCATTTTCGTTCCCAGACTGGACGAATCCGACGATCCGGTTGTCAATGGCATTTAAGTCGTCGAAAAGACGGCCCGGCACGCGGTACTGCCCCTGGCCGATTATCCGGATAATCATCGGCCCACCTCCGATTTGAGCCTGGCCAGATCGGCGTCGACGCCTCCCTTCTCGCTGATCTTTGCCAGCTCCCGTTCGATATCATCCTCCCGGGCAGTGAAGTCCACGAGGGTCCCCTGTTCGATCAGCTCGTCAAGGGCAGCAGAACGGGCCTTCATCTCCTGGGTCTTGTTTTCAGCCCGTTCGATTGACATCCCCACATCAGCCATTTCCTCGCTGATGCCCGATACCGATTCACTAATCCTGACCTGCGCCTCGGCAGCGGAATACTGTGCCTTGATCGTCTCTTTTTTCGACCTGAAGATCTCGATCTTGGTTGAAAGCCGTTTTTCAGCCGCGACCAGTTTCTCCTGTTCGGCCTCGAGAGCCGCGATCTCCTGGTCAAGACCTGAGATCTGGGAGTTCAGGGCATGTTTCCGTTCGAGGGCGAGCCGGGCGAGGTCCTCCCGGCCTGCCTTCAATGCCTCCCGTGCCTGTTCCTCAAGCTTCCCGCTGTTCTGGACCAGTGTCGCCTTCTGCAACTGCAGTCGCTTCTTTGAGGTGGCGACTTCCGCCACTCCCCGCCTGACGTTCTGCAAAAGGTCCAGCTGCTTCTCATAGGAGTAATCAAGCGTTTCCCTGGGATCCTCCATTTTTCCGATCAACAGGTTCATTTTTGCCTTGATTACGGTCCCCATCCGGTTCAACAGACCCATGATGTCTTCTCCCTGTTCTTGTGCATCAAATATGCGCGGATAGTTCTAATGAGGAGCGAGCGGCACGATATACTTTGTGACCGCCCGGTCGTCAGAGAATTACCCGGGTACCCTGACCCCCTGGAGGACGGTGGCTTCACGAAAGGTAGTTACCCTGAATATCCCTGATGGAGGTATTCTGCACCGGATATATTCTGAACTGAGTGGTACCTTTTGGTACACACCAGGTCCATCCCTGCGCCTTCCAGGTGAAAACAGATTGATGGCCAGGCCGTCTTATCATGAACAGACAGCAATCGTCCTCCATTCTCCAGTACACAAGTATTCCAATAACAGCATCCACCCTGTCGTCCGGTGGTCCAGACCTCTCGGAAACTCCATCATCCGTTTCCCACCTGGCGATCAGCCAGGCGGAGGGTTCCTTAAAACCCTGTCGACTCCTGCAGGATTTGCCAGCATGGACAGAAAAGGAAAGATAAAAAGGCGGGACTAAACCCCTGAAGAGGGGATGTATCGCCAGACGATCTCCTCGTACCGGCTTCTCCCCGAGGCGTCCTTTTCCTGTTTCAGAGAGTCCAGGGCATTCTGAAATTTCTGGATGGTGGAATCAGGGACATCCCGGCTGAAGGCATAGTACCCGTCCAGGCCTGGCAGGGTATACACCACCCGGAAGGTGGAGGCATTGCCGGTCACCTGGCGGGCAAAATAGCGTCCGGAAGGCTCCGGATATCCCCACAGGTCAACCTCCCCGTTCTCCAGTTTCCTGATGATCTCCGCGACATTGGTCTCCTTCACGAGCTGGCTCTCGTTTACTCCCATGGCGAGCAGCTGGATGCCGGCGATATCGTCCCTGATGACCCCGATCTTCAGGGAATCCAGGTCCTCGACACCCTTGACTGCAATATTCCGGTCCTGCCGGCTGAAGAGGACGTTCGTGTACGGGTACACCGGCCCCACCCATTTGAAGGACGTTTCCCGTTCCGGCAGCCTGACCGTGGTAAACAGGACGGTCCGGTTCTGATGGAGGACAGCCTGGTACCCTTCGGTCCATGGGGCGAGCCTGACTTCGCTCCGGTCAACCCGTGCCCCTGCACGGGCGGTCATCTCTTCAAGGAGGTCGACGGCAATGCCCTTCAGGGTCCCGTTCTCCTCGTAGTTGTAGGGAGGGTTCTGTTCGGTGTAAAAGGTCAGGCCCGGTGACGGTCCAGGCTCCGGGACCGGTGGCTGTCCGGACATGCAGCCTGATACCAGGACGATGACGAAGAGGACGACAGGGACCAGGAAAAAGAATGGAGTGCCCCGTGAGGGTGGCTTGGTGTTCATATACCTTGGGTGGTGTTCCTCCCATTTTTCTTTTTGGGTACTGTACCAGGCTGACAAGGACGGCCATAGCCTGTATGAGCCAGGACATACCAGACCCTCCTGCGGATTAACGCACTCTGCATTAGACCGGGCGAGGAGTGCGATGAGTCTCGGGAAAACCTGGACCGATGAAACCAGAACAACACCAACTCCGTGACATCCCTCTGCTGAAGGTATATGTCACAGAGACCGGGCTGAACAGAAGAGATGGCCGGGGTATGATGAGCACAAATGAAAGGGATCCCGGAAAATAACAGTCTGCGGCGAAATAGAATGAGATGCCCGTGTTTGCGTCTCTTCTCAAAGAATGCAGGGATGCCTCCCCTCATCCGTTCATCTGCTTTCAACCTGGGCCGGACATGTGCAAAAAACAAGTCAGAATGCATTTCGAATGGTTGTTATAGGTCTTCATAAATAGAAGCAAATATGCTCAGCATAAAAAAATGCCGTATTGCATTTTTCTGTTTTTTGTTCCTGGTCTTCCTTATCGTCTCTACCGGCTGCACTGATGAGGATGCCCCCGTCGCGATCAATAGTGAACCGTCGCGGCCGGCATTGTCATCCGGGTCGGACGCGACCGCCCTGGTCTCGAATGCCTGGGCCCTCAACGCGAAGGAAAAGTTCTCCGATGCGATTGCTGCGCTCGACCGGGCTGAAACTATTGACCCGGCAACACCCGGGATCGCATTCAACCGGGGTTGGGCACTCACCGGGCTCGGG
>CASGHA010000107.1 GCA_949319355.1 uncultured Methanospirillaceae archaeon
AAAAGGAGTCTCTAAAACCGTTCGCAGTTCTGATCGCAGCCTCCACCTTCAGGGCCTGGTCGGTCTTTGCAGCCATCGCGTTTCTCCCGACCTATCTTGTCCAGAGGGGTTACGAGATTTCAACGGCGAACCTGCTTGTCACCATCATGCTCCTTGCGGGCGTGTGCGGCCAGATGGCAGGGGGATGGATATCGGACAGGTACGGACGAAAGGAGTTCACGGTAGGGGCCCTTGCCCTATCCCTTCCTTCATTTTACCTCTTCATGGTCTCGACAGGCGTCGTGGCTCTTGGCTTTCTCATCATCTTCGGGTTTGCCCTCTGGTCTACCTTTTCGGTAGCTCTTGCAATGTCGCATGAGATGATGCCAGGAAAGACAGGAATGGCTTCGGGGATGATGCTCGGGTTTACCATGGGCATGGGTGGAATCGGCGCGGCGGTGAACGGGATAATCGCGGACAACGTGTCCCTCGCCGCGGCTCTTGGGACCATTCCCATACCGGTTTTCATTTCATTGGTCCTCTTTGCCCTCATTCCATACCCGTGGAAGATGCGGAGGGCATCTCCGGTCCGCCCTTAGGGAAACTCAGGAAAGAAGAACGAGACGCCCAGCAGGGCCATGGTTTCTTATCTGGAATATCAGAAATTCCCAGGCTGCAGGACCCCCGTTTCATACTCGTCAAGGTCGTCTTTCACGCCTGCTTTTCAGAGGGGGGAGGGATTCCCGTAGCGGCCATCTCCCTCCGGTAAATGACAACCCCGGCAAAGGCCCCGAGGAGGATGTTCAGGTAGAACGTGATCGTCCTCCAGAGCAGGACAAAGATGCCGATGAGTCCTGAAGGGATGATGAGGGCATAGAGAGAGGAGGTAGAGAGTTCCGTTATCCCGGACGACCCTGGGGTGAGGGGGATCATCATGACGATGGCGATGACGATCTGAAAGAAAAATGAAGTCAGGATAAAGGGTTCAAGCCCAAGCCCCATGAGGATCACCGATGCCACCATGAACTCCGCTACCCAGAAGACCCCGGTCACCGCCCCTCCGGCAATGAGCCCCCACCTGGCAGAGCCACTGAAATGGTTGATGCCGGAGAAGAAGTTGTCAATCTCCCGGTCAACGGTACTGAGAGCCTTTTCTGAAGAGATCCCTAGCTTAGAACCTTTTTTCAGGACCCACGGGATGAACCTCATCAACCCTCGTTTTGCTTTTTCGGGGTACTTCATCGCGATGACAGGTATCAGGAGGAAACTGATCATGAAGACCCAGGCAACAATGATAAGGACCAGGAGGGCCGGGCCGAAGGTCCGCCAGAGTGAACCGGTCGCGACAATGATAACAAGTCCCATGATGGTGAGGATGATGCCGTCAAGGACGCGTTCCATGATGACGACGGCTGATGCGTCCCCTACCGAGACGCCCGCCTTGAAGAGCTGATGCACCCGCACGGGTTCACCGCCTGCCTGTCCTGGAGTTATCGTGCCGGCGAGAAGGCTGGCGAGAACCGTGTTGACGCAGTACCACAGTCCGACACGGTACCCGAGCGTCCGTGACATAAGCTTGATCCGCAGGCCCCACAGGACGAGAGCAATCATCCGGCAGGCAAGGGCGAGGAGGAGAAAAAGGACGTTTATTGCAAGGAGAGCGGTTACCGTTTCGGCATTGAAGGTTGTCGCGATGATGATGGCGATGACCACGGCACTGAATAGAAATGAAAGAGTGATCCATCCCCTTTTCGTCATCTTCACCATAACCACACTCCTCCCGCGCTCCCCTGCTGAACCGGTATGTTCACATTGGGGAGTACGTGGATAAAAAGGAGTTTTATTTTAAGGCTTACAAACCCACCTGTATACAATACCGCGGTCACACCGCATCCGGGTCCACGTCATGATATCTGTCATCATACCTGCCTATAACGAACAGGAACGGATAGGTGACTGCCTCCGCGCCCTCACCCGTCAGACCATCCCGCGCAGCGAATATGAAATTATCGTTGTCGACGGCGGGTCAAAAGACCGCACCCGTGAAATTGCCGCGGAGTATGCCGACCTGGTGTTCATCCAGAAATCCGAGCGGGTGGGCGGAGCGAGAAATGACGGGATCTGCCGGGCGAAACATGACGTCGTCGTCACCACGGACGCTGACTCCATTGTTGACGAGCGCTGGGTAGAAGAAACCATCAAATGCTTCAGGGACCCGGCCGTGGTCCTTGCCTTCGGCCCGATCAGGCCGGTCTCCAATACTCCCAGGAACAGGCGATATACCCTCCTTTTCAACGTCCTTACCTGGTTCGGGGCGGTAACACGGTTTTATTACTACACACTCGGCTGCAACACGGCGTTTCGGAAGGACGCCTTCATCAGGGCGGGCATGTACCACACCGTCGATGCAGGAGACGACCTCGAGATCGCGGTCAGGATGAGACGGATGGGGAGGGTTGTCTTTAATTCTTCCATGAGGGTCGGGTTCGATTTCAGGCGGTACGAGGAGTTCGGGTTTTTCAGGACCCTTTTCGAATGGTATATGATTGTCCTTCAGGGCGGAGTGTCGGACCGGTACACCTATACCAGGAAGAATTATACCAATGGTGCAAAGCCGCTTCCTGCCCAGCCACTCCAGAAGGACAGGTCCTCAATCCATCACAGCCAGGAACCGGCTCCATGTGCCTGTCTTCAGGACGAATAGGTAAACAAAAGTGACCACCTCATAGAACTCCGCAGAGGGGTCTTTCCAGGCCCTATTTTGTGGCAACTACCCTGATGAGGTCCATAATCCCTGCCTTCCGCGGGGCTCCTGTCACTGCCTGCAGAGGTGCGACCTCCATCCCCGGACCTTCGAACATCTCGCGGTTGAGCCGGTCGTTCAATTCGTCAAATATCCTTTTATAGGCAACACAGTGGGGGTCTACACCTGACATCTCTCCGCCGGTGGGTGCTATGGCGTTATACGGACATCCCCCGCGGCAGTACCTGATATGGGAGCAATCCCTGCAGTTCTGGTCGACCACCTCCCGGTAGTGCTCCATCCGCTTCCATGCATCCGATGAAGCAAGATCGTCCCTTGCAGGGTGTGTCGCCACATTCCCCATGATATACTCAGGCATCCCGATGAACCGGTAGCACGGGTAGATGCTCCCATCAGGGCCGACAGCCAGGGTGTTTCCCATGCAGTCAACGAAGGTGCAAACGCTCCCTCTCCGGGTGAAGACACACCGGCACAGGTCATTTATGTTCATCACCTCTATCTCCCCCAGGTGCTCGAGGTACTGGTCAAGGAGGTAGACCAGGAGCTCACCGTACTCTTCAGGGTTCAGGGCATACTCTCCGGGCGTATTGCTTTTCAATGAGGGGAGCGCAGGGTGAAGCTTCATGGTGAAGCCGTTTTCAAGGAAAAATCGGAATATCTGTTCTTTGGACTTCACGGACAACGAGGTGAAGGTGCATATGAACCGCACGGACAACCCGTGTTCCCGGGCAATCTCATACCCCTTCATAGTCTTTTGAAAGTATCCCCGTCCCCTCTGGAGGTCGTTTATCTCCTCCGGGCCATCGATGCTGGAACCAACCGGGACCGAGTAACCGGAGAGGATATCGGCTATTTCAGGAGTCAGCCTCCATAGGTTCGACTGCATTGCAAACTCGGGCTTCAGGTGACAAAGCCCTTCTGACAGGAGAGGCATGGCCTCCCGATAAAAATCAGCACCGGCAAGGAGGGGTTCCCCACCATGGAAGGTAAAAGTGACACGGTCATCGCGGTAGTCCTTCAACCATTCGACAACGTCCCTTACGGTGTCAATGCTCATGACAGGGGATTGTTCATCGCTGCTCCAGCAGTAGCTGCACTTTGACGGGCACCCGAGTGTCGGGATGAGCATGACGTGAAAGGGATTCTTCATTCCATTCCTTGTACCCCTTCGGAGGGAGTAATAGTTTCTCAGGAGGGAGAGACTGTCTGAGTCTCCCAGGACCCGGTGGCTTTCCAGCCCCGGGTGAGGCAGGTCATCTCATCCTGCAGTTTTCAGTCCGTGGGAAACACAGGAAAGCCCGGTTTTCCATCCTGCCCATTTCCGATCATGCCGGCAGCCGCAATGTTCAACCCCGTTCAGCACGGATCGTTGGTTCATGGACATCTATATCGTGCGACATGGCAAGGCGGGAAAAAGTACATCCGACCTCCTTGAAGACAACGCCCGCAGGCTGACAAAAAAGGGCCGGGCAGAAGTGAAGATGGTTGCACGGTGGCTCAAAAAAAAAGGCGTTTCATGGGACAAAATTGCGACGAGTCCTCTGCCGAGGGCATGGGAGACCGCGGACATCATCGCGTCGGAACAGGACCCGCGCCCACCGGTCGAGACCTGGGAATGCCTCTCAATAGGCGGGAACCGGCAGGAACTCCGCAGGAACCTCATCGAATGGAGGGACCTGCCCTCGGTATTGATCGTGGGACATGAGCCCATGCTTTCGGACTTCGTGGGAAATCTCACCGCGGTCTCCTCAAATGCATCGATTGTGCTTGGAAAGGGTTCTATAGCGAAGGTCCGCGATGTGAGCTGCGAGGGAGTCCTTTCAGGTACCCTGGAGTGGCTCGTCCCGGCATACCTCATCACGGAAATATAGGCAGAAAACACCAGTAATACGATACTTTTTTGTTCAGGGAAGAAAATCACATGTATTCTTCCCCGTATCTTCCCTCCCGGGTTTCCTGGCTGATGGTCAGGGTCCAGGCCTTCCATGGAGGCCGATGCAAAAAATACAGGTATCATGCTTTTATAGTGCGAAAGCACACAATCAGGCTGATAATTCCTTGATCCGACACACAAGCGCGGTTGTTCTGGTGATGGTCACCATAATGGCCGTTATCCCGGCTATGGCAGCGGATACCAGTACAGGAATTTCCCCGCCGGGGGGTGAGATCCTGATCCAGTATGCCCCTGGACCTGAAGGAAAGTCCGTGGAGAGCGTGGGGCTCAGGCATGTCAATAACGTCATCGGAGCAACGGTCTCCAGGAGTTACGGAGCAATCGGGCTCCCTGGAGTTTACCGTATCACGCTCCCTGGAAATATCACAGAGGACGAGGCACTCTCCTATTACCTGCAGAACCCTCACATCAGATACGCCGAGCCGAACTACCGGCTGGAACTCGAGACCATTCCGGACGACCCCCTGTTTTTCAACCAGTGGGGGTTGCTGAACACCGTGACAGGAGCGGATATTGATGCTCCTGCAGGATGGGACCTGGTAAACAGGAGCGGACCCGGGGTGGTCATCGCTGTCATCGACACCGGGATCGACTATACCCATCCGGACCTTGCAGGAGCGATGTGGCATAACCCGGGAGAGGTCCCTGGTAATGGGATTGATGACGACGGAAACGGTTTCATCGATGATGGGATCGGGTGGGACGTCGCTGATGATGACCCTGACCCGATGGACGATATTCCTGCCGACCTTGGAGGAGGTCACGGGACGATGACCGCAGGGGTTATCGGAGCGACCGGGAACAACGGCGTTGGCATCACCGGTACGAGCTGGAATGCATCACTCATGGCAGTCAAGGCCTTCAACAGCTCGGGTGGCTTCTATGACGACGCCATAACCGCTGTCCAGTATGCGTCCCGCAACAATGCTTCAGTCGTCAGTTTTGCCTGGAGGCTCCCAAAGGACGCCAAGGCGGATATCCTTCGCGATACTATAAGCAGGTCCGGGGCCATATTTGTCTGTTCAGCGGGAAATGAAGCCCAGGACACCGATGTCATCGAACACTACCCCTCGGGGCTCGACTGCGAAAATATCATCTCGGTCGCTGCCACGGACCCGTCCGACGTCCTTGCCGTCTTTGGAAGCCACGGGGAGGGATCGAATTACGGAAGGACCACCGTGGACCTTGGGGCTCCGGGGCTTGGAATTTTCACGACCTCACCCCACGGAGGGTATGTCTATGCCGACGGGACCTCGGTCGCAAGCCCTTTTGTCGCCGGAATTACCGCAATTCTTAAGGGAACCCGGCCTGATGCAGACAACAGGGAGATCAGGGAGATGGTCCTGTGGGGGAGCGACCCCGTACCGTCTCTCAATAACCGGACGGTGACAGGTGGCCGCGCCAACCTGAACAGGAGCCTCTCGATAGCCCTCGGTCATGCGACCGGCTCGATATCCACCTGGTCGGTCCCCGACAATGCATCCGTGTTCATCGACGATAGTCTGGCACCGTCTGCGACAAACGGCACTCACAACAACATCAAGCCGGGCACCCATTCCATCCGTATCGAAAAACCAGGATACAAACCCGTGACAGGCACGGTTGCAGTCAGGCCATGGGATTTCGCGGTGTACGGAGCGGTCCTGGAAAAAGAGATGCCCCCGGACGGGACGCTTATCGTCTCTTCATTCCCTCAGGGGGGGTCAGTCGTCCTTGACGGGGTGAAAACACCATTTGTCACGAATACCACAATACCGGGAGTATCTCCTGGAAAACACACGGTAATGGTCATAATGTCGGACAACCGGAGTGCGGAGACCTTGACTGACCTCTCACCGGGAGGGACTGCGGCAATTGTCCTCGTGATGCCACCACCCCCGGCACCACCCCTTCCCCGCGCTGATTTCATTGCTGACCCGCGCTCGGGTCAGTCTCCCCTGACGGTCTCGTTCACTGACCACTCAACAGGGACTCCTGACTCCTGGTTCTGGTCATTCGGAGACGGGTCCGTATCCAGGGAACAGAACCCTGTCCACACCTACGGGTCGCCGGGCAACTATACCCTGTCCCTGGCGGTATCCAACAACGAAGGGAGCAGCATCATCGAGCGCCCGGACATGGTATCCGTCCTTGAAAAAACGGCATGAGGATAACAGAGACCCCGGACCTGGAAGGCCCCCTGGCAACCTTTTTCCTGATACCGTCTTTGGGCACTGATAACACTAATCCGGTCGGAGGCATGATATCATGAAAGCATGTTTTTTCTTTCCGCACAGGACAGGGAGACCTGGTCCCGCCTGGCTGCCGGGGCCGAAAACGGGGATGTTGCCCCGGATGATGCACGGTCTCTTGTAAAAGACGATTTATTTCCAGCCCTGTGTTTTTTCATCGGGTCACGTTTATCAGCTTCCGGTCGTGTCAGTGACGGCAGAGAATGGTTTTCAGCCGGGGCGGTGTCCGAAGACACGGGCCTCTTTTCAAACGCTTTTCTCCTGGGATTCCTGGAGCGCCAGAAGGGGACTTTCAGAAAACCTGCGGTCGCCTTCGAAGACCCCCGCCCATTCATTCATTTTACCGGAGTGCCGGTCATGAAAAATTCACGGACCGGGTTCATTACCACCTGCATGCGGACCCTCCCACGTTTTCAGGGTCCTGTAAGGGTGCTCGACCTGGGGTGCGGGGACGGAGGGCTTACCGCGACCTTCGTCCAGGCGCTCCTGGCATCCGGAAATGCTCCCTTTATAGAATCAGTCCTTCTTGTCGACTCCTCGCATGCAATGCTTGAACTTGCCGGGGAAAATCTGCGGACGGTCCTGCCCGGCACATCCGTGACAACGGTGAACAACCGTATCCAGGAGGCCTCCCTGGCCATACCAGGCCATTATGACATCGCCATCAGTTCCCTGGCCTATCACCATATGCCGTTTGATGACAAGCTCACCAACCTGATACGACTGAAAGATTCGTTCGACCATTTTATCCTGTTTGAGATGGACGCAAATCACGATACGCCGGAGCTCGGTTCGCCTGAACTGGCATTCTCCGTTTACCAGGCATACGGGAGGATCATCGACTTTGTCTTCTCCCATGACGCAGACCCGGAAATTGCCTGTGCATGCGTTGATAACTTTCTTATCACTGAGCTGATCTCGATCCTGACTGAGCCGCGGGGTATCAGGTCAGACTACCACATGACACGGGCCCAGTGGCAGTTGCTTTTTGATCGTGCGTTCCAGGACGAATTCGACCTCCAGTGCGATGTCTCCTCGTACGCCGATGAGTTCATGGACCTCTTCACGTTCCATTATGCAAGGAAAACTCCGGTCCTCAGCTCTGCCGGGCCATGAGCCCTGACCGCTAACCATCCGGACACACCAGGGGATCCCGGGAAAACGAACGTTGCCATGAAACCTGGAATACAGGTTCGACGCAATTTTCCGGGTCCAGGGACCTTTCAGGTCCGCTCCGTCCTGGTGTAAAACCTGTCAGATACTCGGTTCCTTATGGTTTGCAGAGAGGCCCCCGTCACTGTCGATAGCAGCCAAAGGGACCTCCAGTTCCTTAAACCAGGGAGGATAGGTGATGAACCCGTCCAGGCGGAGCGGGTCACGGAGGGTGAAATGATCTCCGGTTTTCGAGACAACCACGGTGTAGGAGGTGTAGACCATCCTCCTGACCTCGGGCAGTCCCATGATCGCAGAAAGTTCACTTCCGGTCACACCCTGGTACCGTTGATACACCCTTTGTTCTCCAGGGCCGGAAAAAAGGTTCCACTCCCTGACCGTGCATATTCCGGCGCTGATCTCGAGGGCCAGCCATTGGAGAGGGTTGAGAGTGGGAATGGTCTTTCCCTGAATCCTGATGGCTGCCACACCCTTCAGCGCCGCCATAGCGCCGAGATACCCGCAGAACACGAGCCCGAACAGGTGGAGCACCAGACCAGGGACTGTGCCGAGGACGACCCACACAAGAGAAAAGACTGACAGGGCAAAGAGAGGGAGCGGAGGGCCGGGAAAGATGCCTGCGGTCATCTTTTTATCGGTTAGGGGATAGAGGAGCGGGATCCCGGGATATGCAAGGAAGTCAAAAAAAACATGGGTCATTGCACCAATCACCATGGCGCCCATGAATAGTGCAGCCTGTCCGGCGATGATGGAACTGCCCGAAATGACCTGCCACCCGAGCAGGAAGGGGAGGAATGCGACCGTGCACAGGACAAGACATCCAGGAATGCTGTGGGTAAAACCACCATGGGTGAATACATATGCTTCAGGATGACGGTGGGAGTAGCGGACGAGCAGGATATCAATGTCCGGGACTACCGCCCCAAACACAGCCATGGGAATGCAATCCGGGCACAGAACCGACATGAAAATGAATGCGGTAAATGCGTGGGATAATGAGTCCACGACAATGCTATGACGCGTTCTTACAAAAGACTGATGGAATGCGGTTGTATTCTGAGGCCGGCGGGACTCGTATCAGGCACCAGTGTCCTGACTGAAGTGCAGATGGTGGGAATTTGGGCCTTTCAGCCTTCCCGGTGCGATAACGGTTACCATGGTCAGAAGGTCAATACGGTCTTCGTCTGATGCAATCCGGAAGAACAATGACATTCAAGAACCATTCGCAATGCATCAGCTTTCATCGGAAGCTGATTACAAGGGGATACCGTGACCGCATGACATCCAGTGAAACGACGGAAATGTCGTGTCCCCGCTGCGGGCACCTCCAGACGGTCGAGTTTTACCGGTCGGTCAACGTGACCATAAACCCTGAGCTCCGGGGGGAGCTGTTCGGGCACGGGCTCAATATCGCTACCTGTGAACGGTGCGGAAGCACGGGTTTTCTACCTGTACCCATGTTTTATCATGATATGGCACTCCGGTTCCTCATCCTCCTTGACAGCACGAATGCCCTTGGTGACGATACCACCCACATCTTCGAGGTTTTCATGGGCAAAGGGATCGTCCCGCCTGCATTTGCATCCATGATCGGAGATATCCACCAGCAGTACCGGACCCGGATTGTCAGCACGTACGACCGGATGCTGGAAAAGATCCTCGTAT
>CASGHA010000108.1 GCA_949319355.1 uncultured Methanospirillaceae archaeon
TGGTTACAGCATAGGTGCTGGTGGTCTGCAGGACGGCCAGATAGGTCGTTTCCTGGTCCATGACGCCTGGTTCACCACAGGCCTTCAGGGTGGAACCTACCTTTCCAATGCTCATGGACTTCCCTGAAACAACATAGGAGGCGAAGTAGTCATTACAACCTGCATTGCCGTTCAGTGTTCCATCGGAATTAAATCTGGCGGTCACGAGCGTTCCGGATACAAGATTTTCCTGGATCCCCTTGCTGACCATCGTATCAAGCACCCAGCCATTGGCTGCAAGGAGCCGGTTATCGGTTAAGGAGACCGGGGTTGAGGCGGTAGCAGGTGCCTGGCCCGGAGCCGGTGTTCCGGGTTGTCTTGCGGGTTGTGAAGGCTGAGTACATCCGGCAACGAAGATCGCCGCAACAACAAGGAGGATGCCAAGGAGCACGAAGGGTTTCATATAGTATGTTTAGTCTCAAGCATTCCATTTAATAATTCTGTATTGGACGAAAAATCCTGCATTTTATTACTATTTTCTGCTTTTCCCTCGACCAATCGTTGGATTTTCCTTCAGGTGAAAATTATGATTTCACTTTGATGTTGATACGGGTTGGGTTTTCCCCTGTCTCCCTTCGTTCATGCGCATCCTGAGGCATCGCTGCAACCTGGGAGGCGTACCAGCGTGACAACGGGTCCGCGGTGATTCCATGGGCAAACACGCTGAAGAGCACCGTCAGGCTGACCACCTCTGATATGGTCTTCAGCCCGGGGAGTCCTGGGGTCTCATTCAGCATGATGAGCAGCAGCACGACGGACGCGAGACCCCGGGGACCGAACCACCCCATGAACAGGACCGATGCAGGTTTCAACCCGGTCCTGATGAGAGACAGGGCTACCGGCACCATCCTGATGAGGGTAAGGCTGAGGATAGCATAGACCACGGTGAAGGGGTTAATCCCGATGAGAATGGTAGCTGCGAGGATTCCAAAGATAAAAAAAACAGCAAGACTGATGACCTCCCCGCCCGCCGAGGTAAACTCGACGATAGTCTCCGCTACTTTCCTCCCGGTCAGCGTTGTCGCCAGTCCACCGACAAAGGCAGCGATGAAGCCGCTACCACCCATGGCATCGGCCGCAACAAACGAGATAAGGGCGAGGGCAAGAAAACCTATCCACTGGAACCTCCCTCTCATCAAGCCCTTATCGATGGCCAGGTGGATGAGGTACCCCCCAAGAATCCCGACGGCCAGTCCTACAATAATACCGATGCCTATCTGCTGAGCGGCAAACATGAGCCACTGGCTTGCCGGGATGTGGAATTTTTCAGCTTCGGCGAGGACCAGAAAAAATGCAAAAAAAGGGATAGCTCCCCCGTCGTTCAGGCCACTTTCAACATTCAGGGCCTGCCTGATACGTACAGGAACAAGAGGGCTGTTCACAATGACCTGACCGAGCCCGGCATCGGTCGGTGAAAGGATGACTCCGATGAGGGCCGCTTCCGGTAGTGAAAGGTCGGTAAAAATCATGATCGCAGCGACCGCCCCCATGAAAATCGTTAACGGAAGTCCGATAAGGAGCAGTCTAGTCGGGTAATTCCGGTTTCCTTTCAGCGTATGGAAATCAATACGGGCGGCATCGGAAAACAGGATCAATACAAGGGCGATCTCAGCAAAGACGAGTACCAATTCGTTGTTGGTTAAAATAGAGACGAAATCAAACCCTTCTGGACTGACCAGAAGACCGATGGCGACGAAGATCATCGGGGCGGTGAGCATCGACCCTTCAAGCCGGTGGGATATCAGGGAGTAGATGAAAATGGCTATAGAAAAAATGATCACCGCAACGAGGACCATTGAAATCATAACAAGTAACCCTTTGGAGTTTTCATATTATAGGACTTACGTGTATAGCATTTCCTGACAAAAATCCTTCTTTTATCGGTGACCGTTCTTAAAAGAGGACTAATGTTTGAATTGGTGTTTTGGGATAAATTTGAGGTTGCCGATGGGTGAATCACTCGTATTGACATGTGCCAGATTCTTTACCAGGTAAACCGATGAGCTAGAGATCGAGAATTGGTGGATATGCCTAATTTATTCTCCATTCCCGGATTGCCCATGCAATGCTGGACTTCTTTGACTGTCCTGTCTTCCTGATGGAATTACCTGTGTCAGTCCTGATACTATTTAATACAAGGATGCTAGATTACCGTTCAGGTAATTCTGTACGACCAACGGGTGAGATCGTATGAAATACAAGTTTTCTCTGGAACGTGATGCATACGGCATAATGAAATTCACATCCGATTATAAACCCGCAGAAAAACGCAAACAGGAGGGCAAGGCCCTGAGGGAGGAGTTTCCAAGGGAATCGCATGCCGAATTCGATCCGGCCCCGGATCGCGAAGACCCGGTTTCCGTGATTCAAAAATCCAGTGAAGGCAGGCTGGAGCACCTTGTCCCCATCAGGTACGGCCGGATGTCAAAAAGCCCGTTTGCCTTTCTCCGGGGTTCCGCCTCACTGATGGCAATGGATATCGCAACGACCCTTACCCCCGATATCCGGGTCCAGGCCTGTGGGGACTGTCACCTCTCCAACTTCGGCTTGTTCGCAACGCCTGAACGTAACCTCGTCTTTGACATCAATGATTTTGATGAAACCCTTCCCGCCCCGTTTGAATGGGATCTCAAGCGCCTTGCAGCCAGTTTTTACGTCGTCGGGCGGAATAACAGGTTCTCAGAAAAGGAGTGCAGGAACATTGTGCGCTTCTGTGCCAGGTCCTATCGTGAGGCGATTGCAAAATTCGCTTCAATGAAGACACTGGACGTCTGGTACGCAAAACTCGATGCTGATACCCTGATTAGCTCCGCACCAGACGCCGAAACAAAACGCCGGCGCCAGATGTTTGCAGAAAAAGCGAGGTCGAGGGTCACGGAAACCGTTTTCCCGAAAATCACCCAGGTCCTTGACGGGAGACGGTATCTTGTGGATCAGCCGCCTCTGCTGTATCATCCGCCCCCGGAGATGGAAGTCCCGGAAAGGCTCTATGACGGATTTGAAGCATACCGCGAAACACTCTCCTACGATCGGCGTGTCCTGCTTGACCGGTACCGGATAGAGGATATCGCCATCAAGGTGGTGGGTGTCGGCAGCGTCGGTACGCTCTGCGGGGTCATCCTCCTGATGGCTGAAGCAGACGATCCGCTCCTGCTCCAGCTGAAACAGGCGTATGCATCCGTGCTTGAACCATACGCCGGAAAAAGCGAGTTCAAACACCATGGTGAGCGGGTAGTGACCGGGCAGCGGCTGATGCAGTCTGCAAGCGATATGCTCCTCGGGTGGACAACAGGAAGCGGGGAAAGGAAACTTCATTTCTACATCAGGCAACTCAGGGACATGAAGTTCTCGATTGAAGTCGAGATGGCGGTTCCATCCCTGCTGGGTAATTATGCACAGTTATGTGGCTTTTCACTTGCCCGTGCCCATGCCCGCTCAGGTGATGCGGCCATGATATCAGGTTACCTGGGGAAGACCGACATCTTTGACCGGGCAATCGGGACATTTGCCCAGGTCTATGCCGAACAAACCGAAGCTGACCATGCACGGTTCGTTGAAGCAATAAAATCCGGAGAAATCAAGGCTGACATGGAATATTGAACCAGCATCAATTTTTCTGGATGAAAAGTCCCTGAAAAACATCATCGTTCCCACATTCATTTCCCTGATTATCACCCTTGCAGGAGGAAAATACAGGATGGACACTGTGAATCTTTGCAAATCTGCCTAGAATTCTTCTTCTGCGGCCTCATTATCCTAATGGAGATGACGTTACTGTCATGGTGCGGGTGAAGAACGTGTTGGTCCGCTCCGTAAGCAACTGGTGATCGATCAAGCGGACCTCTTCCTGTAACTCAGGTTTAAAGGGATATCCCCTTCTGTCTTTGAACCCCTTCCTGAGAAATGTGGGTTTGACGGGCAAGAAGCGTTAAAACAATGGTGTAAATGAAGAAATCCTCTCTGTTCACAGGAACGACCCTATACTGATTGAGCCTGCATAGCAGATCATCGCCAGGTGAAACAGGGGCAATACCTTCAGGGCCGCATCTGTGGTTGGCTTTTTCAGGAGGGTCATGTTGGCAGCCAGGACTAGCGCGATACCGGCTGCCAGCCCGGCCTGCCCGACCCAGGTTAACTGTCCTGCGAAGAGGAACGCCATGACTACGTGGATCGTGGTGAAGACAGCGATCCATACTGCTGTCCCTTTTGTCCCATACAGGGTGGGTATCGTGTTCATGCCACGGACCCGGTCGTTCTCGATGTCCACGAGGTCATTGACGCCCAGGTGTGCCATCGCAAAGGGATAGAAAAACACGAAGTAAAGGACCGCGGTCAGGTCTGCCATCCCTGCACAGAGATATCCGGCCACGGGGAAAAGAGCGAAATCAGTTCTCCCGATGAGCTGCGCCACGGGAAACCGTTCATGCCTTTTCATGACCTGGTAAAACACCTCGGCGCAATAACAATAGACCATGATGATAAGAACATACCATGAATGCGGGGCTGGGAGGGTCAGGATGAGGACGGTTGCGGCTCCCGCGAGGAGCACAAAGACAAGGAGTGCGAGGCGGGGAGAAACAAGCCCGGCAGGGATAGGCCTCGTCCCGAACAGACGCCAGTATTTCGTGAGCCTCCGGGAATCCACGTCCTTTTTATCATACTCCCGGTCGACATAATCGTTGAGGACCAGTCCCGCCTCAAACCCGAAAAAGCCTATGAGGGCCGCCACTACAAGGCCAGTCCAGGAAAAT
>CASGHA010000109.1 GCA_949319355.1 uncultured Methanospirillaceae archaeon
CAGGGGCCGCTGAATACAGGGACCATGGACAGGTCGAACCGGCAGGTCTTAAGGACCGGCCTCAGGGCTGCAACGGTGCCATAGACCATCCCGGTGAGGGCCGGGTCGTCGAACCCTCCCGAAATGTGAAGGGAGCCGTCCCAGGACGTGGTCATGCGGAGCACCCGCCGGGACCACCTGAAAAGTGCCCGTATCATCCCCGGGAGATGGGGGAGAACCGCCTGAAAAAGCCGGATTACTCCCTTTGACCAGGGCTCTTCGCCCGCCCCGGCCCCGGGGAGGACCCTGCTGCCTGGGACCACGACTTTCCGCTGCAGCCCTGGTACCTGAGGGACCGGGACTTTCCGGCCTGCAAACTGAAGCTGAAGGCCCTGTCCGGCCGTATCTTTTCCCCTGCCCGCGGTGACCAAAAACGGTCCGTACCAGGCCCTTATCCCAATCCCGGAGTTGTCGTGACCGAGGGTAAGCGAGAGCCTGACTTCAACCGGAGCCCGGATAGCGATCACGGCGACAGCAAGCTCCATCGCTACCAGTATTGCGAGGAGGAGGTCTGACAGGTCCATGCCGTATCAGGTACTTCCAGTGTCCTGTGCTGGCACCTGTGACCTGCCCCCCTTCCGTTCCTTTCCGGAAAATTCCCGTGCGGCGTCGATCATCTGGGGGGCAAGGGCTTCCGCAAAGGACGAGATGACCTCGGCTACGGCGCTCCCTTTCTTGAGTGACATGACCTGCACGCCTTCAGCTCCACTTACGTCCCGGTGGAGGATGATGACCGCGACGGGGTCGATACCGAAACCCGCTCCCCCGGCGTCCTGTTCCTTCCCGTCCCCGGCACCAAAGGCACACCCAAACCGGAACACCGGGATGAGCGTCTTGTTTCCTATCTCGAGAGGTTCTCCGAAAACACCCCTTGCCGCCATCAGGTTTGAGAGCTCGCGGGCGGTACCGGTGATTGCATCGTTCTCGGCCATGTTGAAATCACTGGAGAGGTGTCTTTTTGGGAGGAGATGAAAGTATCCCGCGGCCTTCGCCGGATCTCCGGTATGATAACGGCTCTCAGAACGTCCGGGAAGGGAGATGAGGGACCGGTTCACGGGGTCACCCGGGTACGGGGCTGATACTGTCCCCTGTGCGCCTCGCAGGACAAAAAACAGCAGATCTTAGGATAGATTTTTCACCATTGCGCACCTGATTGAAGATGGAACGAAGGTGCCCGGCGAGTGGTTTCCGTCCTGTTTGTCGATGATGACCAGTCAACCCTGGACCTGACCCGCCTTTTTCTCGAACGGAAAGGGAGCATGTATGTACAGACCTGTCCTTCAACGGCAGATGCCCTTGTGCTTTTAAACGAGCACCATTTCGATGCGATTATCTCGGACTTCGCAATGCCAGGGATGGACGGGATATCCTTCTTAAAGGAGGTCCGTGCCCGGGGCCATGACACCCCCTTCATCATTTTTACCGGCAAACACCGTGCCCATGTCGCCATTGACGCCCTGAACAACGGTGCCGATTACTACCTCCAGAAGGGTGGCGAACCGGACGACAGCTACCTCGAACTCATCAGCATGGTGAACAAGGGGATAATGGAGCGGGAGAGAGAGAGAGAACTCAGGGAACGCGAAGAGATGTTCCGTGACATCATGGAACAACAGGAGGAACTCGTCTGCCGGTTTCTTCCCGATGGGGAGATCACCTTTGCGAACACGGCTTTTCTGCGTTTTTTCGGGGCGAACGCCGTGGGCATACCGTTTTCCAGGCTGACGACGGGGCTGACCCACACGGAGGCCGACCGGGTCATGCACCACCTCGCCTCATTGTCACCTTCATCTCCTGCCGGGCGGATCACCAACAAACATACCCTGAAGGACGGCACTACGAGAGTTGTCGAATGGTCGGACCGGGTGTTTTTCACCAGTGAGGGGACTGTCCTTGGCTACCAGTCGGTGGGACGTGACATTTCAGAGAGGGGGGACGGAGCTCACGACCAGGGAGAGTCGGCGGCGAAAGGAATTACAGAGGGAAAAACCGGGCCGGTTGAGGGGGTCTTCGAGGAACTCAGGCAGAGGATCGACGGCATCTCCGACCCGGCCTTTGCAACTGATACCCGTGGGACCGTTCAGGCATGGAACCCCGCCCTCGAGGCCCTTACGGGTGTCCCTGCCGGTTCGGTCATCGGGAAGGGCGGCAAGGTATACTCCACCCACCTGTTCGGCACCGTAAGGGCGATGCTCATTGACCGGTCACTTGGCATGAATGGCCAGGATGAGGGGGATGATCCTGCAATAAGGGTCGGAAACGCATTCTTTGACGAGTGCCACGGCGTCGGGGTCGGAGGGGTGACCGGGACGGTTACCGAGCGGGTTATCCTCCTCGAAGTTCCGGGCTGCGGGACGGTCGGTGCGGTTGAGGTCATCCGTTTCTCACCCGACCCTGACGACCAACCTGCCGGATGAGACAGGGCCACCCTGTACCTGGCTGCTTTTATGAAATGTCACAACCGGCAGCGTAGACCTGACCCGGGAGAAGGGTTGATAACCGAGCATATGCATCAGTACATCAGTCTGCTTCCGGTTGAGGAAACAGTCCCTCTGGGAAGGGCGCACCGGGCGGCCGGGTGATAAAAGACCATGGATCCAAATCCCAATCTGGTGTCGTTCTTCATTGAGAACCTCCAGAACCTTGCCATCCTGGTCCTGATCATCTTTTGCTATAACTTCATCCCCGACCGCATCTTTCTTGGAAGGAAGACCATTTATCGTGTCCTCGTCGGGGTCCTCTTCAGTTTCGCCGCCATCATCACGTTCCTCCTCCCCGCTGTCACGGGTGGCGGGACCCCGGCGGGCCCGTCAGGGCTCGGAATCAATGGAATCCTCATCCCGGTCGCAGGTTATGTAGGGGGCATCCTTTCGGCAGGAATTGCGACCTTCATCATCGTCGTGGTAGGATACCTCCAGGGGAAGGTGCTGATGCCCCCTGACATCATCACGATCGCGGGGACATTCATCGTCCTGTTCTTCCTCCGCCTCTCACCGCAGGAACGACTTTCCGGGATTGGTTCCCTTAAAAAGATCATTCTTTTTTCCCTGGTCATCGCAGGGCTCACCTTTGTCTCGATCCTCGTCACGACACCCGCCGGCCTCATGGCTGAACCCGGGAGGCTCCTCGACGAGGTATCGGTCTTTGTGGCTGCATTCATCGAGGTCCTGGTCATTCTCGCGGTCATCAAGTCGATAGACAGGAGAAAGGAAAGCGAGTTCGAGCTGCTTGCCTACAAGGACCACCTCGAGGCCCTGGTCCAGGAAAGGACCTCTGACCTCGAAAGGGCGAACCTCCTCATGGACGCCACTATCAACTCCACGGACGACGGCATCCTCGTGGTTGATTTTGAAGGGAACATCAGGGACTATAACACTGCCGCCGCAGAGCTCCTTGAAATTCCGGGAAAGGGGGCTGCTGATAGGGAAGGGTTAAACCTCCTTGTCCTGATCAAGAACCAGATCACTGAACAGGAACTCCTGGAGCACCCGTTCTCCCGGACACCCCCCCAACTGGAGACCAGCCTCACCACAACATTTTCTTTCCGGTCTGGCAGGACCTACGAGGTCCACATCACTCCCTACAGGCTAAAGGACGAGGTCATCGGCAGGGTCGTGAACTTCAGGGATATCACCGAGAAAAAACGGAGCGAAGAAGCCCTGAAAAAGTACAACCAGAAACTCCTCCTCCTCTCAGGTATCACCCGTCATGACATCCTCAACCAGCTGACTGCCCTCACCCTCTACCTTGAGCTGGCCAGGGAAGAGACACATGACAGTTCCCAGGACGAAAACCTGGATAAGATGGAACATATCGTCCAGGTCATCCAAAGCCATGCCGAGTTCACGAGGGACTACCAGGACATCGGCTTAAAGGACCCGGTCTGGCTCGACCCGGAGGCCGCCTTCAGGAAGGCCTGCCAGCAGTTCGGTGACAGCGGGATTTCTTTTTCATCAACGGCAGGAGGTATCGAGGTCTTTTCCGACCCGCTTTTAGGACGGGTCTTCTACAACCTTATCGACAACTCAATCCGTCACGGGGAACATGTCACCTCGATACTGCTTACCCTTCCCGACGACGGAAATGGAAAGACTATTATGTACGAGGACGACGGGGCAGGTGTTGCCCCGGAGGAAAAGGAACGGATCTTCGAACGCGGTGTCGGCAGGCATACCGGCCTCGGGATGTTCCTTATCAGGGAGATCCTCTCGATTACCGGGATAACCATCAGGGAGACGGGTACGTATGGAAAGGGAGTCAGGTTTGAGATCAGCCTCCCGCCCGGGACATGCCGGAAAAAGGCGGCTGTCCCGGGATAAGCCGGAATGGTCGCCAGGCTCCACTCCCGGCCCCTGAGTCTCCCTTTCATACGCAGGGGCTTGTGGACCCCGGGGCCTATGGTTCCGGCAGGGACGCTAGTCCAGGGAGGGCCCTTGAGCGATAGCAGAAAGGTCACAACGAAATAGGCAAAGAGAACAACATTGATGGAGACCCGGCCCTACAGGTCAGGCCGGAGCAGGGAGAACCCCACGTGTTCTGTCCCGCATGCGGAACGGAAATACCGGAAAATGTAAATTTCTGCCACTATTGCGGAGCGGCAGTAAGCCCAGCACGCTCTGATCCCCGTGACCCGCAGGGCCA
>CASGHA010000110.1 GCA_949319355.1 uncultured Methanospirillaceae archaeon
CATTGTAATGACCTGTTCAGCTGACGGACTCTGGGACAAACCCAACGTCCAGCCGGCGAACCCCGGAAACCAGCAGCTCGTCACCGGGGGGTCCGGCGGGAGTTCCGGAGACATTGCGGACGTCGGAAACATCGTCGGGTCACCTAACCTGTTCGCTCAGGCTCAGAAACCTATGACGATTTCTGTGCCGACTTTAACAACGGTTTCGACAGGGACGGCTACGACCGGGAAGACCGGGTCTGGTGGCACGACGGTAACAACAACAGGGACGGGCGTCACAGGACTGCAGAGCGGGCTTGCCACAAAGAGCACCGGGACCGTGCTCCTGACATCAAAGGGAGCGGTCACGACCCCCTCCGGGAAGACGGGAACCGTTTTCGGAACCGGGAGCCTCCAGACCGGCTCGAAAGGGAGTACCAAGTCGGCGAACCTGACGGGGACCACCGTCGCATCAAATCCGCAAAAGGCATGCACCGGCGTCAACTGCACCGTAAAATCCGGGATTTCCCTTGACTCAGGCCTTGTCTCAACCGGGGGAAAGGTAAGTAAGGGTTCCATTGGTACGACGGCAAAATGCCCTGCCGACAAGCCGGTCCAGACATGCAGCACGAACAGCCTCACCGGAAAAACCGAGTGCACCTGTTCAGAACTGAAAGCAGTGACAGCCACGGACCCCCATGCCGGGCAGAAGTGGTGCGAGCCGACAGAGTGCTACCGGTCTGAGATAACAGCAAATGGAAAGAAACTCGTCTTGACCGGAGTGGCTGGCGGCGTGTGGGTAGGTGCCGATGCAGACTGCCCTGATTGCTCATCAAAGGCAGGACAGACGAATTTTGAAGATTCACAGGATTCAGGGACCGTCGGAGGTTATGTGACACATTGTAAATTCCCGATGTGTGGATATTCAGGCAGTTATGGGGATTCATAATCAAGAAACTACCAGAATTCTGTTAATAATCATATCCCATGCTTGAAAATTCATCGGAATTATTTTTTAGACCGGCTTCACGCACCAGGTTTTTTCTTTAGAGCATCAATATTCATCCCATGCACCACTGGGACCCCGGGGACTATGCCAGGAACTCGCAGGCACAGGAGCAGTGGGCGGAGCAGCTCCTCGACGGGCTGGAGATGAACGGCAGGGAAAGAGTCCTCGACATCGGTTGCGGGGACGGGCGTATCACCGCCAGCCTTGCGGAACGTGCAAAACGGGGGATTGTCGTGGGGGCCGACCTCTCTGAGGAGATGGTCAGGTACGCTGCGACCCATCACCCGCCGGCACGGTATCCAAACCTCTCGTTCGTCCGGGCCGATGCACGGTCCCTCCCGCTGAAGGGGCCGTTCGACCTCGTCTTCTCGAACGCCGCCCTCCACTGGGTGCAGGACCACCGCTCGCTCCTCGCTGCAGTCTACCGCTGCCTGGTCCCGGGTGGTGTCCTTCTCTTCCAGATGGGAGGGGCAGGGAATGCCGCTGATTTGATGGAGGTCGTCCTCGGGGTGACAGCGGAACCTGCCTGGAGCCCGTACTTCGCGGGTTTTTCCTCGCCGTACGCCTTCTTCAGCGCGGAGGATTACCGGGGGTTCCTCGACGAATCAGGGTTCCGGGTGAAACGGGCGTTACTCCTTGAACGGGACATGGTCCAGGCAGGCAGGGAGGGCTTTGCCGGCTGGGTCAGGACGACCTGGCACCCGTACCTCTACACCGTTCCGCCTTCAAGGAGGGAGGAATTCCTCACACGGGTCGTCGACCAGTATATAGGTGCCCATCCCGCCGACCGTGAAGGAAACGTCCATGTCCGCATGGTGAGGCTCGAGGTCGAGGCAGTCCGTCCTTCAGGTACTAATCTGAAAGATAAGGAGTGAACAGGGGTTCTGCCGGACAGGGCCGGCGGAACCTGACCGCCCCGAGAGATCATCCCTCCTCATTTTTCCTGAGAATATAGAACGCATACCCGTAGGTCCCCCGGCACGCGTCCCACACCCTGATCTCCTCTGCGATCTGGTCCAGAACGGCATGGTCTTCAGGCGTCTTTGCCTTTTTCCTGAACAACGCGATCCGGTCTCTCTGGGGGGCATAATACTCGTCCCAGGCGGCATCGGGGAGGATGACCACTCCCATCACCGAGTAACCGCAGGACCGGGCGGTATTCCAGAACTCGTGAACGGTCCGTATCCCGGGGTATGCTGCCTTCCAGAACGAGACAGCTGCCTCAGGCGGGTTATCCACGAACCAGGACGCCTCCGAGAGGACGATATAGCCACCCTTGCCGAGGAGCTTGCGCCACGCGGTGAGACCTTCCTCAAAGCCGATACAGAAGACCGATCCCTCAGCCCAGACGATATCAACAGGGGCCAGGGATTGAGGGACGGCGTCCATGGACCCGCACCAGGCTCCTACCCGTTCCCCGAGGCCGTCCTCAGCTGCCTGTCTCATCATGGTGTCCAGGTAGGACTGCCTGATGTCCACCCCGGTGACATGACACCCGGCCCTGGCAAGGACGAGGGATGAGGCCCCGGACCCGCACCCCATGTCGATCACCCGGGGTTCCGCCTGAAGACCGGTGAGGAGGGAGAGGATGCCGCGGGTGATCCGTGGGTCGGCAGGGGCTTTCATCGGGAGTTCTTCGTAAAAATCAAAGAGAATTTCAGGAATTGCTGCTTCTTCCATGTCTATGTCTTTCTGCCCGGGGAAAAACAGGCTTGTGGTCCTCCTGCCCGCCAGCTGACCTCTGACTACCCCAGGAGAACGCCCGGCTGGCAGAGCCGGCACGGTCCGTGTCTCCTGGCGCCCACGGGCATTTTGTCCCGGTTTATTGATACGGAAACAGTTTCTGAGCTCTTCATGGCAAAAGGTCCCGGCCCCCCTGTACCAGGGGACAATACCTGGGAAAGGGTACTGCCAGCGAGTACCAAATCTCCATGATATAGCCGATTTTAATCGTGATCCTCCTTCTTCGGCGTTGTGGTCGCGCAGGTGCCAAACAGTCCGGATACATCGAAATCAGGAAACACCCCCGTTGACCGGGAACCCGGAACGGTTTTAACCCTGGAAAAAAACCGCGGAAAAAAGTCTATTGTAACTATAATCACCTAATCAGGTTTGTCTTGCCAGGAGGGAAAAAAACGCGGCATAGGCCCCCGACGGGTCACTTATATACCAGTCCCGGCAGGGTCAGGCATGCCTGAAAAAGAGTCCTTATCTTGTTAAAAAGAAGCGCGGAAGCAGAGTGAAAACCTTATATCATCGTTCTGTGGAGAGCTAATCAGTGGGCCAGGGTACATCAATCAGCCCTGACCCCCTGTTTCGGGGAGCATCACTGCATGATCGTTCAAATCGTCGTTTATGGCGTCAGGGCGGCAACGAACGGGGTGCGGTGGGTCTGCGACGACCCCAATATCGGGAGCCTGCTCAACAGGGTTGCCTCACGTGAATGTGCGATGAAGGAGCCGGGATTTTCTCCTTTCATCGCCCCGGCCATGGCCAACCTTGCGGTATCGAGGATCCCGGGCGGCAAGATCATTTCCTACACCCCTGAGGAGGCCGACCACGACCCCCTCCCGCTTTCACCGGCCTTTTCTGTCCTATGAACCCCCGATGAGGCCTTGTCTCCGGGACATCGACGAGGCAGGAAATTCCAGGGATGCCCTGGCTCCAGTCGTTTTCTTTCGGAGGTCATCTGCCATATCACTCCAGCAATAACAATTTCCCGGACGGGATAGGACACCAGGATGCCAGGACGGGCCGGTCCGGATATGAAAAAGATAAGACTGCCAGGAACTCATACCTATCAGGTTTCCTGGATGCCCCCGGGACGAATGGATGAGACCCACTATGGATGCCAACACCTATGTCCACGGATATTCCGAATCTGAGGCCCGCCGCCTGTCAGACCAGGCACGGACCCTCGCAGGCCTGCTCCACCACGACACCCGGTACCCGGACGGCAGTCACGTCCTCGAGGCGGGCTGCGGGACCGGTGGGCAAACCATAACCCTTGCCGCCCAGAGCCCGGGGGCGGTGTTCACCTGCATCGACTGTTCGGGACCGTCACTTGAAAAGGCTCGGGCGAGGTGCGAAGAGGCGGGACTCAGGAACGTGAGTTTTCAGAAGGCAGACATCCTCGACCCGCCGTTCGGACCGGGAAGCTTCGACCATGTCTTCGTCTGTTTCGTCCTTGAACACCTCCCTGACCCTCTGGGTGCCCTCGGTATCCTGAAAGGCCTGATCAGGCCCGGAGGGTCGCTCACCGTGATCGAGGGTGACCACAGGTCTGCGTATTTCTACCCACGGAGTCCCCGGGCGGATAAGGCCATAGGGTGTCTTGTCTCCCTTCAGGCAGAGAAGGGGGGAAACGCCCTCGTAGGACGCGAGCTATACCCGCTCCTCACCGCTGCAGGGTTTTCCGGTGTGCACGTCTCACCCCGGATGGTCTATGTCGACCATTCCCGTCCCGACCTCGAGGAAGGTTTCACCAGGCAGACCTTCACGGCCATGGTTAATGGAGTTAGGGAGGAGGCGGTCGGCAGGGGCCTCATGTCAGAAGAGGAATGGAACGGCGGGATATCTGACCTTCTCGGGACATGCTCCCCGGGCGGAGTGTTCTGCTACACCTTCTTCAAAGGGGTCGGGTTGGAGAATGGAGACGAATAGCTCACTTGAAGAGACCCTCCGCCGCCAGGCAGAGTCCCTCGGGGCTGATTATTTCGGGATAGCCGATCTTGCGGTCGCCCAGGACTCCATCCTCGCACAGGGTGGCCCGGGTATCGCCCGGTTCCCGTCCGGCATCGTAATAGGGATTGCCCTCCCCGATACCCTTGTCGACCTGCTCGCTGAACGGGAGTTGCCGGCCTCAGCCATCCTCTACAGGCACCATGCCTACGAGGTCGCCAACGCCGTTCTCGACCAGGCCGCTCTCAGGCTTGCCAGCACGGTCCAGCAGGCCGGGTTTTCCGCCTTTCCCGTCCCTGCATCGAAGAGGACAGACAATGAACGGATCTGCGGTTTTTTTTCCCATAAGTGTGCAGTCAACCTCGCCGGCCTTGGGTGGATCGGCAGGAGCTGCCTGCTCATAACACCCGACCACGGCCCGAGGGTCAGGTGGGTCACGGTGCTCACCGATGCTCCCCTGAATGCCGGGACACCGATGGAGTCGCAGTGCGGCGAGTGCCATGAATGCGTGGACATCTGCCCGGTGAAGGCGTTTACCGGCCGGGATTTCAACCCGGCAGAGCCCCGCGAGGCACGGTATGACGCCGCAGCCTGTGACCGGTATTTCAGGGAGATGGAACACCGGACAGGAACGGCAGTATGCGGCCTGTGCCTCTATATCTGCCCTTACGGACGAAAGCAGTCTTCCGGTCCGAAGAAAACATAGATTGGGCACTCCGACAACCCCGCCATCAGGGTAACGGCAGGTTTACCCTGAAAAAACTGT
>CASGHA010000111.1 GCA_949319355.1 uncultured Methanospirillaceae archaeon
TTTGCCTGATGATTTAGTCATTCATCATTGATACCGGGTTTTCACCTTCTGGAGAAGTGTGGAGTCAGATAGAACTGCCGTCATTCTGCTGATGGCCCCGTGGGCCTTACCGCATCGGTCCCCAGCGGGACTCCACCGACCTGGCGAGGCTGACCTGCTCGCCTGAAAACCGGTCCGGGTTGCCGGTGATGAACCTCCGCATGGAGTCCCGGAACGGGCACCGGTCGCAGATAGAGTTCTTTGCGTCAGTATTAAGGAGCCGTTTCCAGTTTGTCAGGCACGGGTTCTTTGCATACACTACCAGTTCGTCCTTTGGCAGTTCAACGTGTATCGTCGCGGTTTCGCTGTTATCCATCCCTTTCCCGTTGCCTGCCGGGAAATATGGGTCTTGTGCTGTGGACCGGGTCCCGTTTGCCGGACCAGGAGGCTTGGAATACCATGAGAGTCCAATGGTTTCTCAAGGGGCTCATCGCCATCATATCACATAATGGCACCAGAAAATGAAGTATTGGAGGAGGGGGATATATGCCCTCTCCCCGTCCATTAAGCAGGTCATGGAGGTAAAACAATGATAAGGGAGGACATATAGCGGGCAGCATGTTTCAGGTATGCATTCAGGTCTTCACTTCCAAGAGGGTTTTGCCAGGGGCATTTTTCATATTCGAAATGATAGGTCGTTTTACCGCTACCAACGAACGAATGATATCCATATGCATTTCGGGGACCCCCCCTGAGCGTAGCGAACCAGAACTTTTCACTTTTCAGCCTGTTGTCCAGTGCTGACGTGTCATTACCCCTGATCTTATACACCTCTTCCAGGGGAATATCACGGGTATATTGGTCATTGGGTATTTTTTTTAGCCAGTAATCAGATTCAACCAGCGCCCGCTCCCTGTTATCTATCCTAGGTGTGCCCCAGAACTGGGTGACATATACCGCTTTCCATCCGAGGTTCCTGATTAAATATGATGAAAGGAAAGCCCCGTTGTCCTTCTCGGATGCAGGGATTTTTGTCCATTCTGCATATTTTCCCGCAGATTTAAAACCTGCTATCAGGTATTTAACAGCCCAGCCGTGACAGCCTTTTATCTCTGGAACCCGGGGGAATTCCTCAAGCCTGAAAGGTTCAGGGCTTCCGGTATATCTCCCCGATGCAAAAACTTTACGGTTGATTTCTCCGAGGACCTTTTTTTTACACTCTTCGTCACCTGATTTTTTAAGATAAGCCAGGATGGTCTTATATGGTGTATTCACAAAATTTTTACGAATGCATCGCACAGTGAGACCACACTCCTCTCCGATATATGGTTGCCTGCCCTTTTTTTTCAGGATTGATTTCATCGAGCATTCCTTCTCCTTTATTGCACAGAGGGCACCGCTGGCAAACCTGTTTGCAATAAGGGGAGCAATTTCATATTTACACTTGCATTCAGAAGGAGTAGACAGAAAGGACGGTTCCGGCATCTTTCTATATCAGCTTCCTCCTGTACCATCTGACTATAAATCACTTTTTTAGGATACCAGGAGTTACAGTAGATCCACCCTGTCGATAAAAGTCAAGGGTCTCAAATATCCTGATTTAAATACCATGCGAACACCATTCGGGTTTAAGAACACGACTACTGGAGACCGCCACATATCTAAGGGATTAGCAAAGCCAAAAGGGGGTCCTGCTAACTTTGCAGGATACATCCTGGCAGCAAACCCTTCCATCTCTCTGGCAAGCCTTCCGTTTGAGAATGGAGATTAAGGTGAACATCATGGACAATGCAGCATACTTCAAGGACAAGGTCTGTATCGTGACCGGTGCCAACTCCGGCATCGGGTATGCACTGAGCGAGGAACTCTTAAACCGCGGCGCCACCGTGTACATGCTCGGACGGAGCCGTGAGAAGGTCGAAGAGGCCGCAAAGAAACTCTCCCGACACGGGGACCGCGTGCACCCCCTGATCGCGGACGTGACGAAGCAGCAGCAGGTAGAGACCGCCATCAGGGAAACGGCAGCAGGGGCGGGCAGGCTCGACATGCTCTTCAACAACGCGGGGATCGGCGGGACGATGCAGTTCGAGACGGCGACCATCGACGACTGGAAGAACATCATTGATGTAAACGTCTGGAGTGTCATCTACGGCGTCCACACCGCCGTCCCAATCATGCTGAAGCAGGGCTTTGGCCATATCGTGAACACGAGCTCGATTGCAGGCCTCGTCCCTCCGCCGTTCCAGGCCCTCTACTCCCTGACGAAGTTCGGGGTCACCGGGCTCTCCGAATGCCTGAGGTACGAGTACGCGGAGAAGAACATCCGGTTCTCCGTTATCTGCCCGGCAAACATCGCGACGCCGATCTTCCAGAAGGGGAAGGATGGTACGGTCTACAACGAGATCAAGATCCCTGAGGACGCATATCCTGCCGACAAGACCGCACGGTACGTCCTCGACCAGGTCGCTCAGCAGAAGGGGGTCATCGTCGTGCCCGAACATCCGTTCACCGAGCAGTGGAGGTTGTACTCCAGCGGGTCGAAGGAGGGTGAGGAGCAGTTCATGCAGATGGCACGTGACCGCAGGGCCGCCTTCGAGAGAGGCGGGAACTACTACTAAAACCAGGTGCAGACTGAAACCTGCGTTTCCTTGTTTCAGTCATAAGCGATGAATACGGCCAGCACAAGGCTGACTGGAGCCGAAATGGCAGGGGCCGGCCATACCGGGAAGGCTGTATAAAAGGCCGTGGCTGACGTCACCTCGCAACTGACTTATACTGCCGGCTGCCTAAACCCTGTCACGTAAAGACGGTCCGGGCAGGGACACCCTGGGGCCAGCCTGATGAGAGGAACCAGTTTCCAGGCCCTCGGACCGTTCAGGAGGAGATGCAGGATGCCACCAGAGAACAACCAGAACGAATCGTCCAGCCAGGCGTCACGGAAGGAGACCGACCTTGACCTCGAAGTCGTCGTCCTGATCATCTTCGGGGTCTTCATGACCCTTTTCGCCTTTCTCCTCCTGAAAATCCATACGGGAGAACTGCCCTACACTCCGGACAGCACGTACGGCCTGTTCCTGGTCCTCGTCTCCATCCAGACCATCACGATGGGCAAGACCCCGTTCGGAGACCTCCGCCGGTCGTGGGCGGTCATCATCCTTGGGATATGCACGGCGGTCCTCGGAATGGCCGCATGTTTCATCCCTGGGACGCTTACTGAAATCGTCCGGGTCCTTACCGGCCTCCTCCTGGCGGTGGGCGGGGCGGTGCTCCTCATGCAGCTCCTCGTCATGAAGGACCGGGCGAAGACATGGCTGAAGGTGCCGGGGGTGCTCAGGCACCTGACTCTCTCCGCCGCCCTTGTGTATGTCCTCTCCGTCCTGGCCGGTCTCGTGACGCTCTTTCCCGGCATCACGACAAACCCGCTGACGGCGGTCCTGCTCCTCGCGTACGGTTTCTGCATCTTTTATCTCGCAATCTGCATCCAGGAGACCAGGAGGAAATACCCGCCCGGAGGGCCTCAGGGACATCCATCCCCCGGAACGGGAGCTGGTAGAGACGGCGGAAAGCCCTGGCCCTCGCTCTTTGGAGAGACCTCGTTTCCCCTTTCCCTTGCGGTCATCGCTCTCCTCGGCGTCCTCCTCGTGCTCCTCGGTCTCCTCCTCTTCCCGGTGAACCAGGGGCTCCTCCCCTTCTCCCCGGACGGTCAGCTGGGACTCCTCCTGGTCATCATGTCACTGCAGATGATGGCGCTCGGGAGCACCCCGGTCGGCCAGTTCAGGCGTTCGTGGGCCATGACGATCCTCGGGGTCGTGTTCGCAGCCCTCGGGGTCTTTTCCTGCGTCGTCCCGGGCGTCCTGACCGGTAGCATCCAGCTCCTCCTCGGGCTCCTCAACATCATCGGGGGCGTCGTTCCGATGGTCCAGCGGTTCCTCCCTGCCCTCCTGGACCGGTCCCGTGCCGCAGCCACCCCCGTGCTCCCGATCGTCAGGAAACTGACCATCACGCAGACCGTCCTGAACATCGTCGGGATCGCCTTCGGTCTCTCGATGTTCATGCCCGGGGTCATCCCGGGGAACGTCATCGCCGCTATCGTGGTCGCCAACGGGCTCCTGCTCTTCCTCCTCGCCTATATCCTGAACGTCATCGACCGGATGGGCCAGGACGGGGGACAGCCGGGAGGAGCGGGTCCCTGATACCTTTTTTGAATATTGATTAGGAAATAGAAGCCTGTACTGAAATCTGACTTGATTCGGGAGATAAGGGGGAGAAGGGGCAGGTCACTTTTTCCCTGTGAAATACATCTCGAAGAATCCCGTCGTAAAGCTGAGGCTTGGTAATATGGGCAATATCCCGTCTTTTTTCCCCATATCCACCTCATAAACATAGACGCAATTTAAGAACTGGAAGGTTACCCCTGCGTTGGAAATATTTATGCCGCCAAGGCTGTTTTCGAATGAAGTTGCAGTGACTTCCAGGTCTCCATAAAATCGTGGTGTCTCAAAAGTACTTGGTGTTCCCGGTTGATTTGTCCACAGATGATTAATAGGGATTTTTATTTTCGGAATTGAAGCCTTGATGCCAAATGTACCAAACATTATTTTATACATCCCGGTAATCCCCATTTCGTTGTCTGTGATTTCTACGTTCATACTCCCAGACATCCCCTTCGTTGGTCCCAAAGAAAACTCATCCCATTCCGCTTCCATGATCTGGAGAACGAACTTTCTCCGGCTCAATATGGTGAGCTCGACCGGGTCTGCCCGCCCGGGCCTGAAAATAACACACTGCTTCCTGTCCGTCGGCCATTTCCCCTTTTTCCCCGAGACCCAGTACGAGCCATGCCTCAGGTCCTTTATAAGGACATACCCGTCCTTGTCGGTCTTCCCGGTCTTTGTCTGGGGGAACGTTTTCGGGGTATCTGCGACCCGCTCCTTCACCTCGACGTCAGCATCGGCAACGGGTTTTGTCCTTTTCTTGCCTAAAAAAGCCTTGACAATCTCATCGGTACTGGTAGCCACCCAGTTTGAAAACCACGTCTCCCCGACGACCTTTACAAGCACGCTCCCGGGCTCCTCCATCGTAAGGAGGACCTCGACCTGCTCCGTGCTGTCGGCCCTGACCGTCGCGTTCACCCATTTTTCCTTGTACGGCTCCTTGTATGCGTTGACCCGGTACTTCCCGGCCGGGACCTTCTCGAACGCGATCCTCCCCCCGTCCGATGTCGTGCCCTGCTTGGTCACCTGGCCGGAGATCCTGACCTTTGCACCTGCAATGGGCTCCTGGGTCGTATCGTCCTTCACCAGGACCCCAAGGGAACCCGACCCGTTCGCCTTCGGGCACTGGCACTGCCGGCTCAGCTCCCCGTGGGCGAGGCCCTGGTCGACAGGTTCTGAATTCCCGCCAGCCGCCTTGTACGTGTCCATCCAGACCTTGCGGCACTTCGCGTACTTTCTGTCCTCGCCAGGTTTCATCGAGATATAGCGCCTGAACTCGCCTGTATCAGGGTCGATGACGTCCTGTTCGAGGCCCGGGTTGTCCTCGATCATCTTGAGGATGCACTTTTTCAGGGCCTCGTTCGCCTTTTTCAGCGCCGGGCAGTTCGGCGGGCTCGTCGCGTACCGGTACTCGTCGTCTCCGGGCATTTACGCGATACCCTCCCACTCGAAGAGGAGGCGTTCGTTGATCCGCTGGAGCTTGGTCTCGCCGTCCGGGCCGTCGGACTCCAGGAGTTCCGGTATCCAGGCAAAGGTCCCGCCCTCCCTGAGTCCCGGCCCGGTCATAACGACGATTTCAAGGTATTTCCTGATATGGCCGGGGTAGAAAAGGCCGTACCGCTTCGCATCGGCGGTCCCGGCCTCGACGAGGTCAAGCAGCGCATCATCTGATATCCCGTGGCGTTCGAGGTACGTCGCAAACGACGTCGCCAGGTGGCGGACCATCTCCCGGGTGAACTCCTCCTGTACCGCCTGCGACATCGCCTCCAGCTGTTCCCTCCGGAGCCGCATCATACCACCTCGATGCGGACCGATTCCCCTGAGAGCCGGGTCACGTGAAAACGCTCGGTCACGACCCCGTTCGCGGTCCTCCTGACGCACAGGACCATGCCGGGAAACCGGGTCGCGGTAAGGAGAGAGCCCACGGGACCGAGAAACGCCGACAGGTCGTGGAGGGTGCAGGTCGGAAGGAACAGGCCGAGGACCCGGGGGTCGTAGAACCTGAAGAAAAACTCGTTCCCGTCCTCGTCAGAGGAAATAAACACGCTCCTGAGGTGCCGCCAGAGTTCTCCGGGAGGGGCTCCGGAAAGGAGGAGAACCCCGTAATTTTCCCCGAAATGCTCCTCCCAGAGCAAAAGGAAGCCCGGGTCTGTCCCTGCGGCGACGAGGAAAGGGGCGACATGGTCAAGCCGCCGCGCCAGTCTCCCCGAAAAGAGGGAGTACGACGGCAGGCCCTGCTCGCGGGTGTACTCAAGAAGGGCGGAGGGATGCCTGGCCGCGTCCAGGACCGCGTACAACTGTTCTTCAGGTTGCTGCCTGGCCCGAACGATGCTCTCAAGGATGACCGGCCTGCCTGACATGGCGTCCTCTCCCTGTTTTCCCATGACCTGGCCCCTTCCGTCCTGAAAAACTCCATTTAGCAGCCTGTTTCTGCAATGCCGTCAGAAGGGAGGAAATCCTCCAGGGGTATTGGGCCGTCTCCCGGGTACGTGATGAGCAGTTTTTTGAGGTTATATACTCTTTCCCGTATATGGATGGTGCACCACCCGGTGGCGGAGAGGACCAGAAGGAAAAGGTCGTCTATACCGTCGACATCTCGGCTGCAGGCCCGGGAGCGGACGATGAAAGCAGGGCAGAGGCCGTTTCAGACACCTTTTCAGGCGCGGCCGAAGACGGCACCCCGTTCATCAGGCGGGACAAGGACAGCCCGTGCAACGATGCCTGATCACGGAGGGGGCGCACCGGTCCATTCAGGACTCACCCTTCTTCCTGTTTGCTGGCAGACTCGTCATCATCGAACAGGAACAGTTCGTCAATGGTCGTGCCGAGGACGGCAGAGACATCGTGGGCCAGCCTGAGCGAGGGGTTGTACTTTCCTTTCTCGAGGAAGACGATCGTCTCCCTCCTGACCCCGACCGCGTCTGCGAGGTCGGCCTGGGTCATCCCCGAGTGTGCCCTGAACTCGCGGATGCGGGTCCTCACGCAACGTCCCCCTTCCTGAAGAACCACCACTGAAAGGCTTTTGCCGAAATCCCCATGAGGAGGATGAGGATGACGCTGAGGATGCCAGCGTCCGGTGACCAGACGTGGAGGTAGTCGGCCCAGAATACCGCGAAGAGCACGATAAAGGTCAGGAACCAGGACCACGAGAGGCCATAGGCCCCGATCTTCCTGGTCCGTTCGTCCTGGAGGCGTTCTTTGTCACCCTGTGCTGACCGGAGCAGCCCGATCGCCAGGAGCACCCCTCCCACCGAGGCGAGGCCTGGACCGAGGGTCCCGGGGGTATCCCCGGCCGGGGTGGCTATCAGGACCATTCCTGCCCCGACAAGGAGTATTCCGGCGACGGTCAGCCCCGTGGTCCAGGCCCGGGGATGAATCAGGGGTGAGGTATGTGGCAGCATGTCGTTTCCTTAACGTTAACTATTTCTCACAACTGTGAGAAATGTATAACATTATGTTATATATATCTAACTCATCCCTGAAAAACAGAGTGTCATAAACCTGAATTTGCAGGTTCAGGTAACCGCCGGGTAGAGGGGCGGGTTACCCGGTCCCAGTAACATCCTGTACCGCAGAACCGGGTGAACACCAGGGACCACATCCCAAGACATCCTTTTGTTCCAGGGGGGGCCCGTTACCCTCCGTCA
Organism: uncultured Methanospirillaceae archaeon; assembly: GCA_949319355.1. Classification (GTDB taxonomy): domain Archaea; phylum Halobacteriota; class Methanomicrobia; order Methanomicrobiales; family Methanospirillaceae; genus KLAP105. The sequence goes on from CASGHA010000111.1 coordinate 7,841, forward strand.
TGACGGCGGGACCCCGGATGAAAACGACCATATACACGGCAATAAGGTGAAAACAGGGGTTTCAGGGCTTTAATGGTAGGGGTACCGGCACCCGTCCGGCCCCCGTGAATGACTGCATGCCCAATCAATTTAACAACAATTTTATTTTATTTTTACATATTGTTAACAATGAAAGTTGAACACCTGAGCCTCCTGACCGTGCTCCTCGTCGCGGTCGCTCTCAGTGCCGCCGGCTGCACGACCACGCAGCCGCCCGTGACTACCACCGTGACGCCCACCCCCCAGGTCACTGCCGCCCAGCCCGGCGGGAGCATCCTCGTGTACGCGGGTGCCGGGCTCAAGGCACCGATGGACGAGATCGGAGTGCTGTTTACGAACAAAACAGGGGTTTCCGTCCATTACACCTACGGGGGAAGCGGGGTGCTTATCTCCCAGATGAACCTGTCGAGACAGGGGGACGCCTTCGTCCCGGGCTCCACGGTCGAGTTCACCACGGCGAAGAACCAGGGGCTGGTCAACTCGTCCCAGCTGGTCGCGTACCATGTCCCGGTTATCGCCGTCCGGAAGGGGAACCCGGAGGGGATCAAAACAATCCAGGACTTTACGAGGCCCGGCCTGAAAGTCGCTCTCGGTGATGCGAACGCAACCGCTATCGGCAAGGCCGCCACGAAGATGTTCGCGAAGTACAACATCACCGCCGATGTCGAAAAGAACGTCGTAACCCGCACCCCGACCATCAACGAGCTCACGGTCATCATGAACACGGGGCAGGCCGATGCCGCCATCCTCACCCTTGACCAGGTCAGCCCTGACAAGGTGGACGCAGTCACCATCCCTGCGACCGACAACGTGGTCCTCGTTGTCCCTGCCGGGGTCACCACCTTCACGAAGGAAACGCTAAACGCCCAGAAATTTGTCGACTTCGTGGCATCTGCAGAGGGGAAGGCGGTCTTTGAGGAGCATGGTTTCCCGGTCTACCCTGACCCGCAGTTCGCGGGTGTAAAACCCTGAAAGGGGAGGAATACTACCGGAGAACCGCCATGACCGAGTTCACACCGATAGGCATCGTCCGCTCGCCCTTCAGGACGGCGGGCGCACCCCCGTTCCAGAGCAGCTTCTCAAGGGTGGAAGGAACCGTCGAGGTCTTCCCCGAGTACCAGGAGGGCCTTGCGAGTATCGGGGGGTTTTCGCACCTGATCCTGCTCTCGCATTTCGACCGGGCGGAACGCCGTGCCCTGACCGAGCTCCCCCTGTCCGACGGACAGGCTGAACATGGTATCTTCGCGACCCGTCACTACAACCGCCCGAACCCTATCGGGATATCCTACGTCTCCCTAACCAGGGTCGAGGGCGGCATCCTCCATGTCACCGGCATGGACCTCCTCGACGGAACGCCCGTCCTCGACATCAAGCCGTATATCCCCGAGTTCGACAGCATCCCCCATGCCGTCACCGGCTGGGTCT